>MNYE01000094.1 GCA_001873005.1 Dehalococcoidia bacterium CG2_30_46_9 | reverse complement strand
GGATATAAGAGGAGAGGCAGTAACTCAATTAAGGGAGAGAATCAAAGCTAATTTGAATGGGCTCTTATCGTTGGAAAAAGAAAGGAGAGAGGTAAAAGAAAATGAATTGGTGTTCATAGGGATAGCGGCTATTGCTGACTACCACTGGTGTGCCATGGGCTCCCTATTTAAAAATAAAGAGATAGAACCTAAATCCTTTGGTGCTTATTTAGAAGACAGCCCTGAATTAAGTTCAGGGTTGGCTATATAGACAAGCTGTTAGATAGAATGGAGGAATGGCTTGAAATTGGGAAAGAAATCACGCTAAAGGATGTTGAGAAGCTGCTAAAGAGAAGGGCAGCAAACAACGCTACGTGGGAATGTTATACCAGCTTTGATGATCAGGATAAGGAAATAATGGTAATTAATCCCAAACTCTCCTTGGAGAGGAGAGGACGGTGGGAAGAAGAAGCAAATTCAAAAGGCGTTGAAATTGCCGACTTCCCTAAACTTCACTCTTCACCCAAGCTTCTCGGCGAGTTTTTGCACTTCACCAAAGCGGAGAAATATCCCACAATACGGTGGAATTTCAACTGGCAAAAGCAGGAAATACAAAAGGGTTCAAGTCTATATCAGAGAGTATGATGGAGCTAAGGCATGGGAAGAACCAGTTGACCGAAGGAACGCCTTGGAGACACTTACCAACCTTGAGGGACTAGATAAAAAAGGGGAATTGCCACAGCCAGCGGAGGCGTGGAAATGCCAGGGATGCAAATACGCTCGCGCTTGCCTTCTCCTATGAATGTTATCCCTTAACCGTCAACCTCCTCGCTTTACGAAACGCAGGCTATCTTTGTCTGTAGTGGCATAAAAGTCAGAGCCGAGGTAAAGAAGTGGCCTTATCTTATTCAGGTCGAGTACCTCTTTTTCCGTGAAGGCTTCTTGAAGAAGGTGTACAGCAACAATTTCACCCACAACCCAGACATGGTCGCCATAAGGTCTATTATCGACAAGTCGACATTCATAGGCGGCATAAGCATCTTTCAATATAGGCACCTTGGTCCTTAAAGATTTCTCCTTCGCAATATTAAACCTTTCAAATTTGTCTGCTTCCTGTCCCGAGGTACCGCCAACAAGCCCAGCAATAGTTGCCTTTTCCCAGGGGATGAAGTTAATGCCAAACTCCTTGCTTTGTAGAATAAGCAAGTAGGTAAACCTCGTGGGCGCGAGAGAGACACCGTAGAGTGGTGGTTTGATAGAGATTGAGCTGTGCCAGGCAGCAGTCATGGCATTGTCTTTGCCTCCAGCACTAGCGGTAACTATGGCTGCCACCTTGGGATAGTGCTGGCTGAATTTCCCGATATTCTCCATAACAATTTTCGACATCTTTAGACCTCCTTATAACTTTCCTCTTTAGGAAAACTTTGATATATTACTATTATTTACAGGAAATTGCATCCTGGGATAAGCATGCCGAACGGGTACACGGGTAAGATTCTGAGGGTTGACCTATCTTCAGGCAAATCAGCTATTGAGGAACCTGCGGAGAATTTCTACCGCAAGTATTTTGGTGGAGATGGTTTTGTAGCTTATTATCTGCTTAAAGAAGTTCCTCAGGGTGTTCATCCTCTTAGTCCTGAAAATAAGCTCATCTTTGCTGCCGGACCTTTAACCGGAGTGCCTGTAGGAGGCTGTGGCCGCCACAGCGTGGGGGCCAAGTCACCCCTTACCGGGGCATTTGGTGAAGCTGAGTCTGGAGGTTACTGGGGTGCTGAGCTTAAAATGAGCGGCTTTGATGCTATAATCGTGGAGGGTAAAGCGGAAAGGCCTGTCTATCTCTTCATCGAGGACGGTCAAGCACAGATTAAGGATGCCCGTCACCTCTGGGGGCTGAAGACTCTCGAGTGCCAGAACCGTATCCGTGAGGAGCTAGCCGACCCGGGAATAAAAGTAGCGCAGATTGGCCCCGCCGGGGAAAATATGGTTCATTTTGCTTGCGTGCTCAACGACCTTGACGCCTTTGCCGGTAGAACAGGTATGGGAGCGGTCATGGGCTCGAAGAATCTCAAGGCGGTGGCATGCCGTGGGCACCTACGGCCTCGTGTAGCCGACCCTCAAGCTGTAGCAACTATTGCTCGCTGGATCAGGGATAACACCCCAGCAGCTAATAGGGCAATGAAGGATTACGGCACGGCATCAGTTGTCATGAGCCTGAATCGTCAGGGAGGCTTGCCAACTCGTAATTTTCAAATGGGCTCCTTTGACAGAGCTGTCAAAATATCCGGCCAGGCTATGAAGGAGACCATCTTTACAAGGAGAAGAGGTTGTTTTGCCTGCCCCGTCCAGTGCAAACGGGAAGTAAAAGTGGGGGAGCCTTATGTTGTTGACGCCAACTATGGAGGTCCTGAATATGAAACGATAGCTGCTTTGGGCTCAAACTGCGAAATAGATGACCTGAAAATTATTGCCAAAGGCAATGAAATGGCTGCCGCCTATGGTCTGGACAGTATATCATGTGGCAATACTATTGCCTTTGCCATGGAGTGTTTTGAACGTGGCCTCCTGACGTTAAAAGACACCGGGGGATTAGATCTCCACTTTGGCAATGGTCCGGCAATGCTGCGCCTTATTGAGCAGATTGCCCTCCGCCAGGGTTTAGGAGACCTTTTAGCGGATGGCGTAGCCAGGGCAGCGAAGAAGCTGGGGCCCGCCAGCGAAGAATTTGCCCTCCACATCAAAGGTCTGGAGATACCAATGCACGAACCTCGTTGGAAACGTGGCATGGGCATTGGATACATTATGTCACCGACGGGTGCTGACCACTGCCACAATATGCACGACTCAAGCTATGTCAAAATGTACCCACTAATGGAGGAGATGAAAGCCCTGGGCATACTAGAGCCTCTGCCAGTGGCTGACCTTTCACCGGCAAAGATACGCTTGCTTATTTACAATTCCCTGTGGATGCATTTTCTCAACTGCGCGGTATGTTGTTATTTTGTTATGGTTTATGGACTGGTGGGATTTGAAAGGATGGCAAATCTAGTGAGCACCGTGACTGGTTGGAATACTAGCGTATTCGAATTGATGAAAGTAGGGGAAAGAGCTGCTACTCTGGGGCGGGTTTTTAATTTGAGGGAAGGATTCACCAGCAACGATGATAATATGCCACCGCGCTTCTTTACCCCCCATACTTCGGGATCTATCCGGCAGGCGGCACTCAACTCCGAGGAATTTCAAAAGGCGAAGCAAATTTACTACGATATGATGGGCTGGCCTGATGGCGTGCCTTCCACTGGCAAACTGGGCGAATTAGGCATTGAATGGGCTATGCCAAATTGAGATTACCATCCCAAGGCTTTTTCCACAGCAGCCAGCTCAGCAGGAAGTTCTATTGGGGGCTCGGCATACTTTGCTGGCACATCAGGGTCTTTCAGTCCCGTGCCAGTGACGATGCAAACTACTCTTTTATCTGAGAAGTCCTCTCTTTTTGCCCACTTGACAAGGCCGGCTAAAGAAGCACCCGAGGCTGGCTCACCAAATATACCTTCTCTGGTTGCCATGAGTCTATAGGCGCTCATAATTTCCTCGTCTGTAACTGAATCAATGACACCTCCTGACTCGTCTCGGGCGGCTACAGCTTTCTGCCAACTGGCTGGGTTACCAATGCGGATAGCGGTGGCGATAGTCCTGGGGTTCCTTACCGGTCTGCCCAGCACTATGGGTGCCGCACCGGCAGCTTGAAACCCCATCATTTTTGGGGTATGGCTTGCCTTACCTATATCGCGGTACTCTACAAATCCCTTCCAGTAAGCGGTAATATTACCAGCATTCCCTACAGGTATAAAAAGGTAATCGGGAGCATCACCCAGCTCATCTACAATTTCAAAAGCTGCTGTCTTCTGGCCTTCAATGCGATTCGGGTTTAAGGAGTTAACTAAAGTGACGGGATATTTTGCTGTCAGGGCACGGACTATCTGAAGTGCCTGGTCAAAATTGCCTCTTATGCCTATGATTTGAGCTCCATATGCCAGGACTTGAGCCATTTTTCCCATGGCTATTTTTCCCCGAGGAATAATGACGACAGTTTTGAGCCCAAATCTAGCGCCGTAAGCGGCAGCTGAAGCACTGGTGTTACCCGTCGAAGCACAAATAATACTGGAGCTATTATTTTCCACTGCTTTGGCTACTGCTACCACCATACCTCGGTCTTTAAAGGAGCCAGTGGGATTGCAACCCTCAAGTTTGAAATAAAGTTCGCCACAGCGAAGCTCTTTTTCCAGAGTTCGCGACCTGACTAAAGGAGTATCACCTTCGCCCAGTGTTATCATAGGGGTAGCCGGAGTAAGAGGAAGAAAATCACGATATCTATTCAAAACGCCCTGTTTCATCCTAACCTATTTAGTTAATGAATGCTGGCTGTTGACCTCTGCCCTCTAATATAGGGATAATCTTTGTCTTTGCCTTCACTACTTCTAATTGATCCACTTTCTCTAGTGCAGCTCGCAATTCTCTTTCTTTTACCTCGTGTGTGGTCATCACTACAGGTACTGCTTCAGCCGGTGCCGACTCCTTTTGAATTACAGAAGCCAGGCTGATATCATGATCTCCTAGAATCCTGGTAATTTGTGCTAACACTCTTGGCTGGTCTTTCACCGTTAATCTGAGGTAATACCTTCCTCTAATATTTCCGATATCATTCAAAACAATAGGGGTGTTCAAGGTGGGCATCATTAAAGTTGCGCCACGGGCAATATCAAGCAAATCATTGATAATTGCTACGGTAGTGGGGTATGTACCAGCTCCCGGCGCTATTAGGCCAGATACCACACCTAAGTCGTTTTCCAGTTCAATAGCATTATTGGCATCTTCTATAGATGCCAGCATAGTTCCATGCGGGACCAAGGTAGGACGAACAAATACGGTAACGGAGCCGTTTTCTCGCTCTATGACCCCCAAAAGCTTTATAGCATAGCCCAGTTCTTTGGCGTACTGGATATCTTGCATGGTTATATCTCTTATGCCTTCGCAAGGGATGTCTGGTGGAATGTTATATGTGTTACTTATGACTCCCAACAAAATTTGGATTTTGTGCGCAGTGTCAAGGCCGTCTATATCCTCAGAAGCATTAGCCTCGGCATAGCCCTTTTCCTGCGCTTCCCTCAAGGCTTGTTCGAAAGAGATTCCGCTACGAGCCATGTGCGACAAAATATAATTACATGTGCCATTAAGGATGGCACACATTCTACGGATTCTCCTGGCAGAGAGGCTTAAGTCATGGATTAAGGCATTACATCCCACAAATGTTCCCCGAAAGCCTACAGTGCGTCCTAATTTTATTGCCAAACTAAAAATCTCATTCCCGTGCTGTGATATAACAACTTTGTTAGCGGTAACAATATCTTTGCCATTGCGAAGAGCAGAGAGAATGAGAGACACTGCGTCCTTAATTCCCCCCATAACCTCAACAATAACGTCTATATTTGGGTCCCGGATGACCTGGGAGAAATCGGTAACAATGAGGCTGGGGTCAACACTGAAGGGACGAATCTTGCCAGGGTGTTTTACTACAATTTTTTCCAGTTTAAGTTCGGGTATTTGTCCTTGAAGTAATACCTCTATAACACCTTTACCCACGTTTCCAAAACCGGCTACTGCTACACGTTTTGTTTTTATCATCGGCTCAATTATAGTTCATTGAGTTGTTGAGTTTGTTGAGTTCAACTCTATAAACTCTATAACTCTATCAACTTTTTCTTGCCAGGGAAGTTATATTCTGCCTTGCAGTACTTTCTGTATCGCCCAGGATATATTTTCTCCACTGAGGTAACTATTTATCGTACTATTTGTACTCTGCACGGAAAACCAATCGTTGAAATCTTTGTTTTTCAAACTCTCTTTAGCCTTATCGTTGAGTTCCCATTCTCCCTTATCCAGGATTTTAACTACCCAGTAGCCACCTTGTGTCTCGAGCTTATCTTTAACTGGTGGGCTGACTTTATTGAGCTCAAGAGTGAAAGCAATTGCATCGAATGTTTCGCTACCCTTCTCTCCTTTCTTTAGCCAGCCGAGATCACCTCCCTTATCTTTGCTTTCATGCTGGGAATATTTTTCTGCCAGTTGGGCAAAATCTGCGCCATTATCCAGTTCAGCTTTAATTTCCTTAGCTTCTTCCTCACTGCTCAACAGCATAGCATGGGCATATATACCCTTTTGCTCATCATTATCAGTAACCTTTATCAACCAATGGCCTACGCTTTTGGTCACTGAATTGTCATAGATACTCCTTATCTCATCAGGTTTAATGTCAGGGATAGTATCGGCCATTATAGAAGGCATAAGTTCTGCCGGCAGCCAACCTAAGTCGCCGCCAATATCGGGATCACAGGAAAATTCTTCAAGCAGGGCAGTAAAGTTACCACCGGCTTCAAGTTTAGATGTTACGTTGTTGGCTATTTCATGGCCCTCCACCAACATTAGTTGAATATATGCTTGCTCCATTTTATCCGGTAGTTGAGAGCCAAAATAGTTAAGTAGTTTTTCTGTTAATAATTTACTAGCTGCTATATCTCGATAAACTTTGCTGCCAGGCAACTTGCTCTCTGCAATTTTCTTGTCTACCTCTCCCTTATTAACCTCAATTCCTAAATCGTTAGCTCCTTGTCTTATTAATTCTGCCTGTACAATCTGGTTAGCAACAAGCTGAGCATAATATTCGTCTGGTTGCACCCCCTTGGTCTGGGCATCGAGCATATCAATGTAATAGCGCATATTAAAGGAAGTATCATTTATCTTGATGACAGCTTCCTGAAAGGGCTTGATTGCATCGTTATAGTAGCCATGTCCGACATATCCTAGAATGCCTGCCAAGAAAACAGCCGCGGTGATTACTATAATTCGGTTTAACTTTCGTTGGCGCTGCCATTTGGATAGCTGGCGCTGACTAGGAATTTCCTTAGCTTTGAGTTTTTTCTGCTGCTTCTTGCTCAAGGGTCACAAAAACACATCTAATTACTCTTGTTGTGGTAAAACCATTTATCCTGTTGCCATTCTGATTGTATTACCAACATCGTTATGATAACATATTACTATATGTTAAGCGACGGGGTGTAGCGCAGCCTGGTAGCGCACCTGAATGGGGTTCAGGTGGTCGGAGGTTCAAATCCTCTCACCCCGACCAAATATCCGTATCTAATACCCGGGAAAGGTGTTAACATCAAGAAAAACGTAACTACACACCCTGAACTTAATTCAGGGCTCATGTCACCCTGAGTAGTTGCCCAATTTATTGGGCTTTCCCGCCTGATAAATCAGGCAACTACAGATTCTTCCCCTGAATCTAGTTCAGGGCTGCCCTGAGCGCTAAGAGATTCTTCGCTATGCTCAGAATGACAAGGAGCGAAGGGTTCAGAATGACATCAGGGTGAATAGTTACAAACTTTTAATAATATGCGTGACTCCTTAAAACTTCTTACTAGATCTCCCCAGCAGGAAGGAGGGAATTGAAGAAAAATTCATTGTATGGATTATACATTTAAAAGCAACCTTTATCATCCATATGCTAAAATTCTGGGACATGCCCGAAGATTATTCAGTGTTGGATCAACCCGAGGTTCTTTCCCTTATTTTCTGCCCCAGAAAGAATGTCTCAGTGCCTCCACCTGGTTCGAGTGACCATGTCATCCTGGTAGGCAAGGATATCTCCATTGCCTGTCGTCTATACAGCCGCAGTTTAGATTCCCCCTCAATACTTTATTTTCACGGCAATGGCGAGGTCATTAGCGACTATGACTACATTGCTCCTTTATTCAACCAACTGAACATCAATCTGTTTGTCGCCGAGTACCGTGGTTACGGAGCCAGCCAGGGCGAGCCCGGTTTCAGCACGATGATCTCAGACGCCGCTATTATATTTCAGTCATTCATAAAAATGGTAAACCAGGAGCACTATAGTGGTCCGGTCTTCGTTATGGGTCGTTCTCTGGGAAGCATTTCTGCCCTAGAAATAGCCTACCACTATCAGAACCAGATTAAAGGGTTAATCATTGAAAGCGGCTTTGGCAGCATCATCAAATTGCTCTTGCACCTGGACTTCCCCATAGGATTTCTGAACTTCAAAGATACTGAGTCCCCAAATCTGAGTAAGATTCGCTTCGTCACTATCCCTACACTTATTATCCATGGAGAGCGTGATACTATTATCCCCCGTAGCGAAGCTCAAACCCTGTTTGAAAACTCAGCAGCCGAAAACAAACACCTCGTCATCATTCCCGGAGCTGACCACAATGATATAATGCAAGTAGGTCTGGAGAATTACTTAAAGGCGATTAAAGAGTTCGTTTGCTTTTAGTTCTATACTGCGAGGAGAAATATTATGTGGATCAAAGAACCGGGCAAAATTACAGACAGAATAGATTTCCTGGGAACCAAGAAAATTTGCCTCTATTTGCTCAAAGGTGAGCAAGCTATGATCGTCGGTGGGGGAATGAGCTGGGTAGTCCCCTATCTGGAAAAACAATTTTCCACTCTGAATCTCGACCTTAATAAGATTAGATACCTAGTTATCCCACATTCACATTTCGACCATTGTGGAGCGGTGCCTTATTTGAAAAGTAAGTTTCCTCATATCCAGATACTTGCTTCAGCATATTCACAGGAGGTATTTTCCAAGGAAAAGGCAATGGACTTTATTGCCAGTGTCAACAAGAGAGCCGAAGAACGTTACCTTCAAAAGGAGCATCTCGGACCAAATTTGCCATTTGAGCGAATTCAAGTTGATAGAATTGTGAGGGAGAATGATGTCATAAACCTTGGCGATGGCATCGAAGCACACTTTATTGAGGTGCCGGGTCATACCAGGTGTTCCATAGCCACATATATTCCGCAACTAAAAGCTATATTCCCTTCTGACTCCGCCCCGTTTCCTACAGACGATGGAAGCGAGCTTGCTAATCCTTCCGCTCAATATGACTTTTCCTTATATTTAGAATCGCTGAGAAAGCTGGCAAGTTATGAAGCAGAGGTATGTGGTTTTGACCATCATGGTGCTTTCGTTCGCGACCAGGCGCAAAAAATCCTGCAGCAAGGGCTGGAGCAGGCGCAAAAATTCCCTAAGCGCATTATTGAAGAATACCACCGCATAGGCGACCTGGACAAAATAACAGAGGAACTTGTCGCGGAAGCAGCGGAGAAAAACAAATTTGACTTCCTTGGTTTAGAGCTCGAAAAAACTGTTGTCAGAACTGTAATTGAAAAATGCTTAGCCACTACTCCCACATAGCAGTTTTCTTAGAGGGACACGAAGTGAACGAAGAGGCTGGATTGATTCCAGCCTCTTCGTATCTAGGCATAGTCAAATTATAGTTGACTGCCCAATCTTATCTTTTTGTAGCACTCGCTGCAATACACTGGCTTGCCCTCTCGAGGCTCGAAGGGTACTTCACATTCCTTACCGCACTCAGCGCATACTGCTTTGTACATTTGGCGATCAGGGTTACTTGCCCTGTAACCGTCAAAACCGCTACGCTGAGCCTTTCTTGTCTTACGACAAGGTGGGCAGCGCTTGGGCTCATTAGTATACCCTTTGGAAGCGTAGAACTCCTGCTCCACAGCAGTGAAGGTGAAAGTAGTGCCGCAGTCAGAACATTGTAGCATTTTGTCGGTAAAACCCATTGGATGACCTCCTTTCTTAGTATTTGGTTAGAGCTTTGATCATCCAATGTCTGTAAACGAAATTGAACTAGATCCTACAGAGGATTGATGACCTGGACTTGTAACCATCACATTAAGTATATAGAAACAGGTAAAAAATTGCAAGTCAGGAAAAGGGAGGCAATAGACGTTGAGCAAAATTCTTGTTATATTTTGGTTTCATGTTTAAGCCACTCTATTCAGGTAGTATTACCTCGCCACAAGGGTTTCTCGCCGGAACAGTTTCTGCTCAAATAAAAAAGAGGAACGAACTGGATTTAGCTATACTTTACTCCAAGGTTTCCTGCACCGCCGCTGGTGTTTTTACCACTAACCAGATTAAATCAGCCCCGGTTATCCTTTCCCAGAAAAATTTGTTAAAAGGACAAGCACAAGCAATTATAGTAAATTCGGGTTGTGCCAATGCTTGCCTTGGTGAACAGGGCATAGCTGATGCCCGGGAAATGGCCAAACTGGTAGCAACAAAGCTGGACTTATCTCCCGAAGATGTTCTGGTAGCCAGCACTGGCGTAATTGGCGTCCCATTACCCATGGACAAAATCAGGGCTGGAATTCCAAAAATAAGACTAACTAAAGAGGGAGGTCATGATTTTGCTAAGGCAATAATGAGTACGGATACCAAACCTAAGGAAATCGCCACCCAGGTTGATATGAGAGAGAATAAATTCACTATTGGCGCAGTAGCTAAGGGTGCCGGTATGATCCATCCTGATTTAGCTACCATGCTTTGTTTCATCACTACTGACGCTTTGGTCAACGTTCAGTTCTTACAAGCAGCATTGAAAAAGGCAGTGGATGTATCCTTCAATATGCTTAGCGTTGATGGTGAAACCAGCCCCAATGACTGCGTATTTTTACTGGCCAATGGCTTGGCCGGTAACGAAATGATTGACTTTAGCAATGGTGAGGCTTTTCAGGAAGCTTTGGACGAGGTATGCATATATTTAGCTAAATCCATAGCTCAGGATGGAGAAGGGGCAACCAAGCTGATACAGGTTACTGTAGAAGGAGCGAAATACGAGACTGATGCCCACCAGGCAGCCAGGACCATTGTAAGTTCACCATTAGTAAAAGCAGCAATGTATGGTAGCGACCCCAACTGGGGACGTATCGTTACCGCTCTAGGACGAAGTGGAGCAGAGGTAGCAGAAGAAAAACTGGATGTCTATTTGAGTGATGTCCAGGTTATGAAGCAGGGTCATCCGGTACATTTTGGCAAAGAGAAAATGCGAATATCTTTACAGGGCAACAATGTGTTTATCAAACTGAACCTTAATCTAGGAGAGGGGAAAGCTACCGCCTGGGGGTGTGACCTATCCCCCGAATATGTTAAGATAAATAGCGAGTACACTACTTGAGGGTGGAAATGGAATTTCCTTCGAAAAACTAAGCTTATTGATGTATAATTGACAAAACAGGATGAAAGAAGCATTAAGGTATCTTGAAAATGCAAAGCAGATATTATTATCTGCTCCGAAAGAGGATAATACCTATACGGATATTAAGCCTGTCCAAGAGGCATGTGGGACTGCATATCTTGCTGTACTTAAAGCTATAGATGAATATTTATTGTCTAAAGGCGTGGATGAAAAAGAATTGCCCAAATCTGTAGATGGGCATAGGGACTTACTGAGAAGATATGCCCTTATACACAATGGGAAACTGTTAAGGGAGTTTGAGAAACTCTATAAGGCTTTACATATTGCGGGTTACTACAGAGGGCTGCTAGAAGATGTAAATATGGTTAAAGAGGCTTTTAAGGCAGCGGAGGCTTTTATTACCAAGCTGGGATAAAACTTTAATTCCTCATCCTTAAATTGGAAATAACCCACGCAAAGCTGTAATATATCCATCAAATTACACCTAGATTTAGAGGCAAAGCCACCGCCCGGGGGTGCGAACTATCCGAAGAGTATGTTTTAAGATAAATAGCGAATATACGACTTGAGGGCGGAAATGAAACCTGTGATAAATGAATGAACAGGAGGTGCCAAATGTTTGATATTAAAAAAGAGTATGTCATCACTGAGGAAAATAAGAAAAAGGCGGTTTTAATAGATATAGAAACATTTGAAAGGATGGAAGAAATTCTCGAAAGCTACGGACTTGGGAAATACATGGAGGAGATCGAAGGGGAGGAGACTTTGCCCCTAGATAAAGCCAAAGCGTATTACGGTGGCATAAAAAAAGCTTAGCATGATAACCTGCCTCTATAAAAAGACCTTCCTCAAAGATCTGGCAAAGCTACCGTCTGATTATCGAGAGCAAGTTGGAAGTTTGGTTTTTGAGAAAATACCTAAACTTAATGTAACTACTCAACCTGCTGTCATTCTGAGCGTAGCGAAGAATCTGATAACGCTCAGGGCAGTCTCCGGCGAAGAATCTCCGAGACCCTTCGCTTCGCTCAGGGTGACATAAGGGTAGCTGTGTAGTTACCTTTAAGATAGCAAAGAACTATATGAACACCTTAAGCGTAAAGCACCTTATATATCAATTTAGGAGATGGCAGAACTACAGCCTGGAGCTGTGACCTATCCGAAGAATATGTTAGGATAAATAGCGAGTATACTACGGGATATTGAGTTCTGAGGAGGTGAGAAGTGGAACAGAAAAGAATTATTCAAAACTTTGAGGTTATTTTGGAGCCGGAAGAGACAGAGGGGTATCATGTTTACTGCCCTCTCTTGAAAGGGTGTCATTCCTGTGGAGCTACAAAGGAAGAGGCACTAGAAAGGATCAAAGAGGCAATCGAGCTTTGGCTGGAGAGTGCTAGAGAGTTGGGTATCAAGATACCAGAGAAAGAGGTTATCAGTGTGGAAGTTGGATGAGTAACCGATTACCAGCCGTTAAACCAAGGGAGGCGATTAGAGCTTTGGAAAAGGCGGGCTGGAGGGTTCACCGTCAGAAGGGGAGTCATGTTTCTATGCATAAAGAAGGCGTTCCCAATCTTGTGGTTATGCCTGTACACACGAAAGATTTGCCAAAGGGCACTCTCCACGGCATACTTGAGGATGCCGGGCTTACTATAGAACAATTCTTAAAGTTGCTTTGAGGAGGAGCAGACATGGCATTTCCAGCAGAGAAGGAAATACGCCAAGCTATCAAAGATGAATTGCAGGCGATAGGTGGGGAGGCGAAGCTAGATGTCTTGCTACCTAAGGTAACTCAGCACCTGAGGGCTCATTTCCCTGATTTTACGCATGCCGACCTACAAAGAAAGGATCCGAAAACTGGGTTGAATTCTTGGAATCATCATTTACACTCTGTGCGGTCAAGGATGGTTAAAACGCAGCCGCCGGAGCTAGATCCAGCCGCCTCTCGTGGTGTGTGGCGCTTGTCAGGAATTCCACCTCTGCCCCCGCCGACCGAACCTGATAGATTGGCGGAGCAAATAAAGGGCCTACTTGAAAAACTCGTAGAATTAGCGAAGAAAAAGGAGGAAGAACTTCCTGTAACCCATGATGAGATGGTTCAGAAAGTGAAAGAAATGGGAGAGATGCTTGGTAAGGTAACAGAGCCTGTGCTAGGAGTGCCTTATAAACACGATTGTGTTTGGAGGGACAATCCCTATGCCACCCCAAAGCTAGTGTGGGAGGTGTGTGACAAAGGAAATTTGGATAAGGATATCGCCTCCCTAATTTGGACAGTCAAGAATTGGGGAGCCAATGGCATCCTTGTGACTTTTGGAGAATCAGATTAGAGGATTAGAACATGAGACCGATCGTGGTGAAAATTGGTGGCAGCACCTTGGACAGTCAGGATACCACCATAGAAGACCTGGTGCAGCTCCAAAAAGAGGGGGTGCCTTTAGTGGTAGTTCATGGTGGTGGGCAACTTATTTCTGATTGGCTTGCCAGACTGGGCATTTCCACCGGCTTTGTAAACGGCCTAAGGGTCACTGATGCTGCCAGCCTGAAGGTGGTAATCGCCGTACTTGGTGGTCTGGTCAATAAGGAACTGGTATTAGCCATACAGGCTCAGGGAGGAAAAGCAATTGGTATCAGCGGCAGTGATGGTAATTTGCTACAGGCTAAGGTAAGGAATCTTGACCTGGGCTATGTTGGCGATATCATTGCCGTTGACCCTATTCCAGTCAAGCTACTCTTGAAGGCGGGTTATATTCCCCTCGTGGCACCAATAAGCCGTGGTTCGGTAGGAGAGAAGGCAACGCTACTCAACGTTAACGGTGATGCTGCCGCCGGTGAAATCGCTAAAGCGTTGACCGCCCGGAAGTTGATATTCTTAACCGATGTTGATGGTATCTATGATAGGTCAGGTAAAAGATTACCCAAGCTCAGTATTGCTGAAGCAAAAGGAATACTCGCTTCAGGTATAGCTTCCGGCGGGATGATACCTAAAATAGAAGCTTGCCTTAAAGCATTGGCTACTGTACCCCTGGCACGGATCATAGACGGCACAAAGCCTCATGCCCTGCTCAAAGAAATGGCAAACGGAGAAGGAGGAACAAGTATTGTCGCAAGATAACTGGCAGGAACTGGAGCGAAAGTTATTCTTAAGCACGTTCAATAGAGTACCTGTGACTCTGGTTCGGGGCAAAGGAGCTCGAGTCTGGGATGACCAAGGTAAAGAATATCTTGACTTTGTTGGTGGCTGGGCGGTTAATAGCCTGGGACACTGCCCTTCAGTAGTAGTCGAAGCTCTAGAGAAGCAAGCTAGGAATTTAATTCAGGCGTCGAATCAGTTTTATACCATTCCCCAGATAGAATTGGCACAGCTTTTGGTTCAAAATAGTTGTCTGGATAGGGTTTTCTTTTGCAATAGTGGGGCTGAGGCTAACGAAGGAGCAATAAAACTGGCTCGCCGCTATGGAAAACTTCGTCTAGGTGGTGCCTACGAAATTATCACTGCTAATAATTCTTTCCATGGACGTACCTTAGCTATGACTGCTGCTACCGGACAAAGGAAATTCCAGGAACCTTATATACCCTTACCCAATGGATTTGTCAGTGTGGAATACAATAACGTTGAGGCAGTTAAGGTGGCAACATTGAACAAAACTTGTGCGGTAATGCTTGAGCCAATTCAGGGCGAAGGCGGAGTGAACGTGCCTGATGATACATACCTTGAAAAGGTGGCAAAATGGTGTCACGAAAAAGGCATTCTTTTCATTCTTGATGAGATACAGACAGGCATAGGACGAACGGGAACTCTTTTTGCTTATGAACAATATAATGCTGAACCGGATATAATGACTCTGGCTAAAGGCCTGGGTAGCGGCGTACCTATCGCTGCCTTTTTAGCCAAAGAAGATTTTTCCCTCTTTTCTCCGGGTGAGCATGGCTCTACCTTTGGTGGTAATCCACTGGTTTGTGCTGCTGCCTGTGCTACTTTGAAATACATTATCACTAACGACATACCCAAGAAAGTTAAACAAGTAGGGAAGCATTTCATAACTAAACTAGAGAACCTGAAGCAGCAGTTTGATTTTATTACAGAGGTAAGAGGTCGGGGACTCCTGTTAGCTTTGGAATTTAATAGCGAAATTGCACAGGAGCTAGTTCTAGCTTGCCTTAAAAGAGGCTTGCTAGTTAACAAAGTGAAGCCAAATGCACTCCGATTTATGCCCCCCCTCATCATTACTGAAAGGGAAGTGGATGAAGCGATTAGCATTTTACAAGATGTCCTAGAAGAAACTCGAAATCCCAAGTACTAAATCCTAAACGATAAGGAAATTTGGATTTGGGATTTTGAACTTGTTTAGTGTTTAGATATTAGGATTTAGGATTTCTCCGAAGGAGGTAGCATGCTAGATAAAGTGGTATTAGCCTATAGCGGGGGGCTGGATACCTCAGTGGCTATAAGGTGGCTTAAGGGAAGATATAATTTGGAAGTCATCACCCTCACTGTTGATATAGGCAATGTGGCCGATCTTGAAGCTATCAGGCAAAAGGCGCTTCATGTAGGAGCTATAAAAGCATTGGTGGTTGATGCAAAAGAATCCTTTATCAATTCCTTTGTTTTCCCAGCTCTTCAAGCTGATGCTGTTTATGAGGGGCAGTACCCTTTAGCCACAGCCCTGGGACGTCCCCTCATTGCCCAACTCCTGGTGGAAACAGCTAAAAGGGAAGGGGCGGCAGCAGTAGCCCACGGCTGCACCGGCAAAGGCAACGACCAGGTAAGATTCGATGTAAGCGTAGCAGCTTTAGCTCCTGAACTTAAGGTAATAGCACCAGCCAGGGAATGGAAAATGACCCGAGAGCAAACGATTGAATATGCTCAGACTCATAATATTCCCATCCCTATTACCAGAGCTAGTCCATATTCCATTGATGAGAACTTATGGGGAAGGAGCATTGAATGCGGTGTACTGGAAGATCCCTGGAATGAACCCCCCGAGGATATCTTTGCCTGGACAAAATCTCCTAAGGAGACATCTAACGAACCTGCTTATCTCGAAATTGGTTTTGACAAAGGGATACCGGTAAGCCTTGATGGCGAAAAATTAGATGGTGTTACGCTTGTTCAGCGGGTTCATAAGTTAGCGGGCCAGCATGGCATAGGCAGAATTGACCATGTTGAAAATAGGCTGGTGGGCATAAAATCAAGGGAGATTTATGAGGCGCCAGCAGCCATAGTTCTGCTTAAAGCTCACCAAGCCTTGGAAAGTCTTGTGCTGGCAAAGGAACAACTCCGCTTCAAAGCAAAAGTAGCTAGTGAATATGCTGACCTTATTTATAATGGGTTATGGTTCACTGGTCTACGTCAGGATTTGGCTGCTTATGTGGAGAGTTCACAAAGATATGTTGCTGGAACAGTGAGAGTCAAACTTTTCAAAGGCAATTGCCAGGTGGTGGGTAGAAAATCACCATATTCCCTCTATGATTATGGCTTAGCTACTTACGATAAGGGTGATGCCTTCGACCAAAGTGCCTCCCCTGGCTTTATCCACATCTGGGGATTGCCGGTAAGAACTCAAGCCAAGATACAATCCCCATTTCACCAAAAAAGAAATACTAAAGGACAAAGGTAAGTTAGTAACAAATTATATTGCCTCCATCCCTTTTGACCAGCGATTATATCGCCAAGATATCGAGTAAACGATAATAGATACTTCAACTTTGCCGATGAAGGGCGGAGCGGAAAATATGAGTTGGAGTCCTTGAGTTTGTAAAGGTAAGAGTTCGTAGTTCATTTAGCATTAGAAAAGCAGATTTAATATTGAAGCAAGATATCCCACATAAACAAATTCTAAACTCTAATATCTAAACTCTAAACAAAATTATTTAGGATTTAGTGTTTAGTGCTTAGGATTTACTTCCAATGGATGCTGGAAAAGTTTTAGTGATTGAAAAAGTTAAAAGATATCTGCGCCAATTAAATAAACATGGCATCAATATAGAAAAGGCATGCCTTTATGGTTCCTATGCCAGGGGTAATTATCACAAAGATAGTGGTATCGATGTAGTAATCATATCCAGGGACTTTCAAGGCGTGAGATTCTCTGATTGGGAAAGGGTTGCACCACTGATTGAAGACATAGATGTGCGAATAGAGCCAATGCCCTATAGACCAGAAGATTTCACTGACTCTGACCCCTTAGCAGTTGAGATAATGGCCACAGGCGAGGAAATCAAAATATGATGAAAGAGAGCCAATCCCCGGAAAACAGGTTAAGCGAGCGAGAGATTGAATTTATCACCCAATGCTTAAGGGTGACTAGGAAATTGCACATTTCGTCAGAATGTTCACCCTATCTCCCTGCGGTATAATAATCTAGTGTGGTGAAAAAATCGAGGAGGAAACAGAGATAGTAGCATCAATGGAACCGACAGGTAAGCAACAGGTTTATCAACTCAAAGTGACGCTCAAGGGAAGTAAACCGCCGATATGGAGACGTTTTCAAGTAGCAGGCGACGTTACTCTTCACCATCTACATTTGATTCTGCAAGTAGTTATGGGTTGGACTAACTCTCATTTGTATCAATTCGAGATTGAGGGCATAGATTTCGGTGAGCCTGATCCCGAAAGTTTCTACGGACTGCGGATAAAGAACTCCAAAATAGCCAAGCTGAGTAAGGTGGCACCCCGAGAGAGGGCCAAGTTCCTCTACGAGTACGACTTTGGGGATAGTTGGAACCATGAGATTCTGGTCGAAAGAATTTTGCCTGCTGAGCCAGGGGCACAGTACCCGATATGTCTTAAAGGCAAACGTGCCTGCCCGCCTGAAGATTGTGGCGGAATCCCCGGTTACTACCATTTGCTTGAGGTCATCAGCGACCCTGCCCATGAAGAACACGAAGAAATGATGGAGTGGCTTGGTGTCAAGCTTGACCCGGATGAATTTCATCTGGATGAGATTAACGAGAGCTTGAAAGGTTATCGTGTAGAGGATACAGCAAAGACCAAGCGTAAGATCGGGAGAAATGATCCCTGTCCCTGTGGAAGTGGAAAGAAATATAAGAGGTGCTGTGGGAAAGCACCCAGCCCTATTTCTTCACCTTCCACCCAAAAGCTTGTGGGGCAGGACTTCCGCGCCATGCGAAGACTGATGGAGCGCGACTTGCGTGCCCTTCAAAAGGTGGTGGAGAGGCAAGATTTTGAATCTCCCGATGAGGCCAAAACATTCCTGCGCCGGGTTACAGCCAAGGGCGATATTCCGGAATGGACACCAGAGACTCTGCTAGAACAAGCCCAAGAGCTAGTCTACAAGGCATTGGAAGCCACGGAGAAGAGAGAGCGAATACGTCTCGCAATGGATGCCCTCAGGATATCTCAAGATTGTGCCGATGCCTATGTGCTCCTGGCAGAAGAGGCAGCTCTTGTGCCTGAACAAGCACGAAACTGGTATCAGCGAGGTGTGGAAGCGGGTGAGCGCGCGCTGGGACCCGAGATATTCGCTAGGGAGGCGGGAAATTTCTGGAGCCTCATAGAGACACGGCCGTACATGCGAGCTCGTGAAGGATTGGCTGATTGCCTTTCCTTCCTTGGTGAAGGTGATGCCGCGGTAAAGCACTATTGGGATATGCTCCGATTGAATCCCAACGACAGCCAGGGCATCCGCTACAAGCTGCTAAGCTGTCTCATGAAGTCAAATAACATAGGTGCTGCTGAGGAATTGCTAGAACAGTTCCAGGACGAAGTCTCAGCAGCCTGGTTGTTTACACGAACGTTGATCACCTTTGTTCACCAAGGAGATACTCCAGAAGCGAGAGAGCAACTTATGGAGGCAATGAAAGAGAATCCTCACGTGGTTCGTTATTTGCTTGGGCAAAGGCAGTTGCCGCGTAGCGCACCGCAGTGCATAGGGCTTGGCGACAAGAATGAGGCAATAATATATATGGCTGAATTTGGCAGTGTCTGGCTAGACACTCCCGGTGTACTGGAGTGGATAAGGTCAGTATCCCAAAGTAAGACGTAGATTATGCTGAGGTTGGGATTCGGCCTCATTCAGAATATCCTCCGTAATCTTGGGCAGTGGTGTTGCCTACCTTATTCCAACAGGCCTCTTGGGATGATAAAGCCATTTTTAGTTACCACAAACTTATTCAATGGATTCCATTCCTGAATCTTTGTTGTAGTAAACTCGGGATTGAAAAAAGTCTGCAAGCATCGGCAACACAACCACAGTATACCACATCGGTTATGGCATCTGTAACATCCCGGTTGTTTGGGCAGGAAAAAGTCCCCGAAAAATGGCGTTCAGATTTGCTGAACAATTCATCGGATTGTTAATTCTGCCATCCATGAAAGTGTTAAAGTTCCTCTTTCAAAAGCTGTGACTCACTCTCTCAAGTGTGAAGAGAAGGGAAATATCAGGATTTCAACTCAGCGCTTGAGGCGGATTTAGATGAGTTACTTGCGCAATCGTTTCCAGAAAGAGGCTAATAAAATGGCACAAGTTTGTATTGCCTCCATTCCCTTTGGCCAGCGATTATATCGTCAGGACATTAAGGAGAGCATTGCTCATGTTAAAATACTGACAAAACAAGGTATAATAACCAAGAGCGACGCTGAAGCCAAAAAGCAGAAACTGGATTTCTGGAAAGGATGGAAATGGTAACCGAGGAGAGATTAAAGGGAATCCTTTTTAAGATAGTGGAGGCTATCAAAGCCAAATACGATCCGGAAAGGATTATCCTCTACGGTTCCTTTGCTTATGGTGTACCCGCTGAGAATAGCGATATCGACCTGTTAATCATTAAGGAAACCTCAGAGCGCCCCCTTGACCGAAGGGTAAGAGTTCGCCGCATCGTTGACATTAGGGATTCATCCTACCCTGCCTTCTCATCCCTTGTGCTAACCCCTGAGGAAATTAAACGAAGATTGGAGACCGGCGACCAATTTATTGAAGAAGTCCTTACTAAGGGAGAGGTATTGTATGCCCGGCAATAAGTTTGGAGGTGCTCAAGAAGTGAGTTTAAGGCACTAATGGGAGTTTAGGAGATGACAAAGGAAGAGGTTAAACAAATCCTGTCCGGAAACAAAGAAATATTGAAAAAATACAAAGTTAAATCTATTGCTCTCTTCGGTTCTTATGTAAGAAACGAGCAGAGGCAAGACAGCGATGTTGACCTTCTTGTTGAGCTTGAAGAACCTACTTACGATAACTTTATACATTTGGTTTTTACCTTGGAAGAATTGTTAAAGAAAGAGATAAATTTAGTTCCTAAAGGTAGTTTAAGCCCGTATATTGAACCTTATGTCGAAAAGGAGGCTGAGTGGATTGAAACAAGATGAAGTCTTTGTAAGACATATCCTAGACGAGATAAATTTCTTGATGGATAAGAGTAAAGACCTGGAATATGAGGGCTTAATAAAGGACGAGATCTTAAAAAGAGCGTTCGTAAGAAGCTTAGAGGTGATAGGCGAGGCAACGAAGAATATCTCTTTAGAGTTTAGAGAAAAACATCCTGATATTGAGTGGAGGCAGTTAACGGGTTTGAGGGATAAACTTATACATAGATATTTTGGTGTAAAGTGGGAAATTGTTTGGGACGTAAAAAGCAAGATTCCTCAACTTAAAGAGAAAATTGAGGATATTCTTGAAGAGATGGAGAAGGGATGAAATTAAAAAATAGGCATATGCACTTGACTAGCCTAGCAACAGGATGTAGTATATTCCTCTATGGAGGACTACCCAAAGACTTTGCTCGAATTCGAACAACGATTTGGAACCGAGAAAGCATGTGTAGAGTACTTGTTTCAGCTTCGCTGGCCGGAAGGCTTTCGGTGTCCGCGCTGCGGATACGAGGAAGCATGGGCTATGAAACGAGATTTGTACTGCTGTGTTCGTTGTCACT
>MNYE01000071.1 GCA_001873005.1 Dehalococcoidia bacterium CG2_30_46_9 | reverse complement strand
GCAACCAGCTATCACCACAGTGGAGTTTGTCGCTGCGCTTCAGGATAACTTTGATTTTTGCATTTTGATTTTTGCATTTTGATTTTTGCATTTTGATTTTTGCATTTTGATTTTTGCTTGGTAAGGCTGATTGGCGAAATTGCCTGATTCTTTATAAGAACAAGAGGCAAATTGCTCCAGGGTGACATCGTGGGAAAGGAAATGGTCAATGAGGCTATAGCGGGGATAAAAGTCATACCCTGAACTTGATTCAGGGCGCAAAACGCTGTCATCCTTAACACGTATCTTATCGTGGATGCTGGTGACTAATTTTTCATTTTTGTTTTTTGATATTTGATTTTTGATGTTTGCATTTTGATGATATGCCTCAGGTCGTCTGGCTACAGTGCTGAGCAAATTATACGCAGCCCGCCGTAAATCCCATTCAATCAAGCTCCCCCCTTGCTGGGGGCTCAGGTAGAGAGATAAGAGATTCCCATTAACTACTATTTCTTCTCTACCATCCATATCAAAATCTATCTCCTCACATTTCAGCCAGGGTTGCTCGGGATGGATTACGGCATCAGCTTTATTTTCTGCCTGTATAAGGTGATGATAGGTAGCAGCACGTATATCGGCAAGATATAGTCCACCAAATACTCCGTGCCAGTAAGGACAGTTGCACTGCCCTCGCCATAAGTCCTCTAAACCGCAATCAGTGTTTGTCCTCGTCTTAGCCTGATATACCTTTCTATGGACTTGAAGCATTTTCTTGTGTAATTGATTGCTCTCGGGATACTTTACGAGAAAGTGCCGCCAGTACCCCCCACGCATAAATTGCACTGCATCTTCTAGTTCCTTTTCCAGCTCGTGTTTGATGTTGACGAATTGTGCCGATTTAGTTGCCGGTAGTGCCCATTCCAGCATCTCGTCATAAGAGGCACAGGGAAGGTATATCCTGCCCAGAGGAGGAAACTGACGAGCATACTCGCCCAGAGGAATGGTAACCAGCCATTCCTGATTCTCCTCCAGAGAACTGAAGAATTCCTCTATCCAGCCGCCCCTCGCCAGATAAGGGGAGTTGGGGGGAGGGCCTCCTTTCTGATTGTCCCTTGCCAAATAAGGGGTGTTAAGGGGTGGGCCACCTTTTTCTTTGTCCCTTGCCTCCTTTTCCCAGCAATGTTTGTAGGTCTCGGGCCAAATGCCAAACTTCTCACCATCATCACCCATAACGGCTATCGGTGGTCCTATGTCCGATGTCCTGGGTCCTATGTCCGATGCCTTGACTTTGGACCTTGAACCTAGGACCTCGTTGGTAGCTTGTTGGCGAAGATATTCCATAACTTCAGTTACACTGCGCCAGGGAATGGAATAACGCAGATACTTGCTCGTGGCAAATACCTTCACCGGGTAGCCCTGCTCTTCAGTAAGGTAGTAACCAAAGAGGTCCTTATCTTCCAGCCCAACTAGTTTAAAGTGAGTGTCGTCTACCACTGTCCATTCTATGCCAGCCTCTGCCAGGATTTTCGGCAAACCTGGCTCCCACACCCGTTCTGCCAGCCATAACCCGGCAGGCTTGGAGCCAAAAAGCCGCCTACAAGTCTGGGTCATCCTGGCAATCTGCCCTAGCTTGTCCTCATCAGGGATAATGGGCAGGATAGGCTCGTAATAGCCACCAGTCATAATTTCCACCTGCTCTCTTCCCACCAATCGAGCTACTCGAGACAAGAAGTCAGGATGGTTTTGCTCCAGCCAATCCAGAAGTGAACCGGAATAGTGAAGTGAAACTCTTATCGCAGGGTGCTTCTCCAGTGCCTCTAACATAGGCAAATAAGCCTGAAGGTAAGCCTGCTGGAAAACCCAGGGGAAATTGCCTACAGGCTGATGATTATGTAAAGCTAAACCGAGATATATCAACTAAAATCAAAAATTAAAAATAAAAAATCAAAATTACAGTCCAAAATGCAAAAATACCTCATTTCCTTCCTTTCAAGGTCAGAACGCTGGTGGCAAGTATATTGGCAATCTCTGTGGTCTCTTTTAGAAGTTTATTAACAGTCTCTTTATTGCCATGGCCAGAATCTCTAAGCAATCCCAACCAGAACTTGCACTCGTTTGCCGATTTCAACGCATAATTGAAGAAATTGGTATAGTCTTTTCTTGAGGAAGCTGCCTGAGCCTCAATCACATTAGCGCCAATGCTGGTAGCGCTTCGTAACAACTGGTCACCTATAATCCTCGAAGTTTGTTCCATGGGCAATTGCTCCATAAATCCTATTACATCCAATGCAAATTTGTACACGCGACTCTTGAATTCATCTTTGAATTTTGACTTGTCATTTTGCATTTTGATTTTTGCAATTTTATTTTCATTTAGAATTTCGTGCTTAGGGTTTATCGTATTTTGCATTTTTACTTTTGCCTTTTGATAGCCTTGCGATAGATATCTTGGTACATCTTTGCTGAGGCTTCCCAGGAAAAATCCAGCAGCATATTCCGTTTCATCAACTTTTGCCAGGCATCCTTATGATAAAAAAACCCCTCAGCTCTCTTGACCGCTTCTATTAGTGAGGCGGGGTGATAGTCTTGAAAGACAAAGCCATTTCCCTTCTCTATATTGGCATCGGTATCCTGGACAGTGTCAGCCAGGCCACCGGTGTGCCGCACTACCGGGATAGCACCATAGCGCATAGCTATGAGCTGCCCTAATCCGCAGGGCTCAAAGCGTGAGGGCAGCAAAAACATATCGCTGCCACCATAAATAAGATGAGCCAGTGAGTCATCAAAGGTGACAAACACTGCCACCCGGTCTGGATATTTTTGCTCTGCCTCCCGCAACAATTCCTGATAATACTCCCTACCCTTGCCCAGAATAACAAATTGTATTTTTGTTTTTCCCATAAGGGATTCCATAGCTGGCAGCAATAAATCGAATCCCTTCTGTTCATCAAGGCGGGATACCATGCCAATCAATGGCACATCAACGTCTTGAGGCAAATTAGCCTTCTTTTGCAAAGCAATCTTGTTGGCAACCCTCTTCTCTACAGTAAATGAGTTGTAATTTGTCACCAAATAATGGTCGGTGGCGGGGTTATACTCTTCGTAGTCAATGCCGTTAACAATACCATAAAGCTCCTTCTGGCGATACCTTAGCAAGTGCTCCAGTCCTTCGCCATATTCGGGAGTCAGGATCTCAGCGGCATAGGTAGGGCTGACTGTAGTTACAATGTTAGCCAAAAGAATTCCCTGACTCATAAAATTGAGTGATGGAGTAGGAGCATCATTGGGAATATGCTTCTGCCAGACTTTACTTAAGCCCGAGACAGCCAGAAATTGCTGGTTGAAAGCACCCTGGTATGCCAGATTATGAATAGTGAACACAGTGGGAAAGACGCAGCCAATTTCTTTCAGCCATAGAGGCACTAAGGAGGTATGCCAATCATGGCAATGGATTATGTCAGGACGCCAATCAAGCCGGGAAAGGATACCAGGGATAGCCAGCGAGAAGAAAAGGAAACGCTCCAGGTCATTATCCGTATATACCTCTGGACCACCAAAATACTGGTCGTTTTCCACCAAATATACCGGTATCTCTTCTTTTAGAGTTGTCATTTTTAAGGTTGCTGGCTCGGAGCGCCCCATAAAGCTAACTTTTAGAGGTCCTATGTCCGATGTCCTAGGTCTGGGGTTCAAAGCGGCAAGTTCTTTGACTTTGGACCTTGGACTTAGGACCTTGATACAGCCATAATGAGGCAATATCAGGCGTACTTCGTGTCCCATGGTGGTGAGAGCTCTGGCTAAGGAGCTTACCACCTCGGCTAATCCCCCGACTCTGGCTAAAGGAGAGGCTTCCGCGGCGATAAATAAGACTTTCATACTGTAGCGTGCTTTGTAGTGCGAGGCTTTAGCCTCGTGCACGACCCTGAAGGGTCGCACTACACGCGATATTTCTTTTGCGTCTTTCTTTCCACAGTGCTACCACTGGGAAGAAAATCATCGTCGAAGTCACTTCTTTCCACCCAGCATCCAATGCGACAATTCCGGCCCACCTTCAGCCCCGGTGGCAGTTTAGCCCCTTTGCCTACGACAGTAATGCCACAATTCAAATAATCGGGCTCGTCCTTGTTGAGAGTGTAATCATCACCGTAACCCACATGACATCCGGGACCTATCCAGCATTGCTTATCAACAATAGAGCGGTGAACAATAGCATTCTTGCATATAGTAGTATCATCAAATAGGACGGAATCTGTTACCTGGGCACCTTCCTCCACACAGACTCCCGGGGAGAGCACCGAGTTGAATACTAGGCCATTTATGATACAGCCGTGACTGATAAGGCTTCGGCCTGCCTGAGCTTTGGGACCCAGTTTCACTGGAGGCATATTGTTAAAAACAGTCCTTATCTCAGTATTGGGGTCATAAAGGTTTAACTGAGGCAAGTCAACGATAAGGTCCATATTAGCTTGCCAGTAAGATTCTATGGTGCCTACGTCGCGCCAGTATCCCCGATGTCTATAACCATAAACTTTATAATCGCTCAACACACTTGGCAGAATATCACGGCCAAAATCGTGAGCCTCTCTCCCGTGCGCCTCTTCGAGAACCTCCATAAGGGCATTTTTATTAAAAACATAGATACCCATAGAACCGAGATTGCTCTTGGAATCAGTTGGTTTTTCTTCAAAGGCGATTATCCTTTCCGTATGGTCTAAAGTAACAATGCCATAGCGCCCAGCCTCTGCCAAGGGTATTTCGACTACTCCTACGGTAATGTCAGCCCGGCGATTGCGGTGGGCGGCAATAACATGGTCATAGCGCATAGTGTAAACGTGGTCGCCAGCTAAGACGAAAATTTCATCAACATGGCTATCCTGAACGAAGTGCATGTTTTGATAGATAGCGTCGGCTGTGCCGCCATACCAGTGTTCTCCATTAGTGCTTGAATAGGGCTGAAGCATAACTACCCCACCCTTGGTCCTATCCAGATCCCAGGGCCGCCCGACGCCAATATGCTGCGCTAGAGAGCGAGGGTTATACTGTGTAAGCGCAAGAATCATAGCCAATACTTTTTCCATTTGCCTATCACCTTCTTGTGCTTAACTACATAAATCCTTGCCCCAATAATATTGTCATGCTGAACTTGTTTCAGCATCAGGGTCAAGGTAATCCTGAATTAAGTTCAGGACTAAAGGTTTTTCGGAATGACATTAATACGGCAAAGAGGTTTTTCAGATTTTGCTACTTAAAAAGGCGATTCTTTGCTCTACTACTTTCTTTGCCTGGACAAGGGTGCTGGTCTGGCTAAGCTGCCTTGCCAGTGTCTCGTCTTTTATGACATCCCTGACCCAGTTGCTGAAATCGCTCTTGTCTTTACCGGAGTGGTAAGCGAATACCTCATCAGACATAGTTGCCAGAGCATCCTCTAGCTCAGCCAGGTTATGCAGTCTCCGTCCGTCATGGCAGAAGAA
Organism: Dehalococcoidia bacterium CG2_30_46_9; assembly: GCA_001873005.1. Taxonomy (GTDB): domain Bacteria; phylum Chloroflexota; class Dehalococcoidia; order GIF9; family AB-539-J10; genus CG2-30-46-9. The sequence goes on along the minus strand of MNYE01000071.1, from coordinate 8,281 downwards.
AGCATATTCCATAGAAACATCGCTTAACCGCCTTTGTGCCTCTTCCCTGGTTATTTTTACTACTGCTGGCATTTTTCACCTCCTTTCAGGTTTTAATATTAGCACACTTAGAGGAGGCAGTGTTAAATTGAGGGAGAATGGTCTGCCGTGGCAGGATTTGTCCTCGGCATATACACCACCAGAATTACCCATATTGCTGCCCCAGTAATTCTCCGAATCACTATTTATTAGTTCACGATAAAAGCCGGGGAGGGGGACTCCTATCCTGTAGCCATACCGTGGCACAGGTGTAAAGTTACACACAAAGACCACTATGTCTCCTTCTTTTGTGCCCTTACGCAGAAAAGAAATAACGCTACTACTAGCGTCGTGGAAATCAATCCACTCAAAGCCTGAGCAGTGAAAATCAATACTATATAAAGCCGGTTGAGAGCGGTAAAGCCGATTCAAATCCTGAATGAACCTTTGCAACCCTTTATGTGGCTCATATTCCAGAAGATGCCAATCGAGACTCCCATTGTAATCCCACTCTTTCCATTGCCCAATCTCTCCTCCCATAAACAATAGTTTTTTACCGGGATGCCCAAACATGTAGCCATAGAGAGCTCTCAAATTGGCAAATTTTTGCCATAAATCTCCGGGCATTTTAGAGAGCAATGATGCCTTGCCATGCACTACCTCGTCATGGGAGAGGGGCAGGATAAAGTTCTCCGAGAAAGCATAGAGAAGAGAGAAGGTCAGCAGCTCATTGTGATACTTGCGGTTAATGGGGTCTTTGCCGAAATATTCCAGTGTGTCATGCATCCATCCCATGTTCCACTTGAGTCCAAAGCCCAGTCCGCCAATATAAGTAGGCCGGGATACCATAGGCCAGGCGGTGGACTCTTCAGCTATCATCAATATTCCAGGATAGTAACCATAGACGACTTCGTTAAGTCTTCTAATAAAGTCAATAGCTGCTAAATTTTCCTTGCCACCATACTTATTAGGAATCCATTCTCCCTCTTTTCTAGCATAGTCCAGGTATAGCATCGAGGCTACGGCATCCACCCTGAGTCCATCAATGTGATAGTTCTTTAACCAGTAAATGGCATTGGAGACCAGGAAATTCCTGACTTCATTTCTGCCATAGTTGAAGACAAGAGTGCCCCATTCCTTATGCTCTCCAAGCCTTGAATCCGCATGTTCGTAGAGATGCGTGCCATCAAACCACGCCAGGGCGAAATCATTCTTGGGAAAATGTCCCGGCACCCAGTCAAGTATTACTCCTATATTATGCTGGTGACAGGTATCAACAAAATACATGAAGTCCTGCGGTATGCCGAATTTACCATGAGGGGCAAAGTAGTCAGCTACCTGATATCCCCACGAAGGGTCGTAAGGATATGTAGCAACAGGAAGGAGTTCTATATGGGTAAAGCCCATTCTGACAACATAATCTACCAATTTCTCGGCTAGCTCGCGGTAGGTCAGATTACGCATCCAGGAGTCGAGATGGACTTCGTAGATAGATATTGGCTTATCCAGAGGGTGGCCCTCGTCCACTCCACCCTCTATCTGGCGAGGGGCGGTAGCATCCCTTTCTCGCATCCATTCCTCATCCTTCCATTTGTAGTCCGAGATGTCCCAGACAATTGATGCTGTTTTCGGTGGCACTTCACAGCGAAAGGCATAAGGGTCTGCCTTGAGCAAGACATCACCGTTTCTAGTCTTGATCTCGTATTTGTATAGCTCCCCTTCTCGTAGACCCGGGATAAATACCTCCCATACACCGGAGTTTCCCAACAGTCGCATTTGGTGTCTCCCACCATCCCATTGGTTGAAATCTCCCACCACACTTACTCCTTCTGCGTTCGGAGCCCATACAGCGAAGTGAACGCCGGAGATTGCTTCGCCGGAGCCTGCCCTGAGCGTCAAGAGATTCTTCCTCTTCACTTCGTTCGGAGTCAGAATGACAGGAAGCGAAGGGGCTCGCAATGACAAAGAGAGGATATGAGCCCCCAGCTTCTCATAAATATAATGGTGATTACCCTCGCCAAAGAGATTTAGGTCATAAGCAGTCAATACTTCACTCACTTCGCTCAAAGTTTCCCCTGTCAGTAGAATGTAGTGCGACCCTTTAGGGTCGTGCATCAGTGCACGAGGCTAAAGCCTCGCACTACAAAGTGAGATTCTTCGCGGCAGCCGTATACAATTTTTCACTATACTCTTTCAGCATCCTCCTTGCACAGAAATGTGGCACAATCGAGCGAATTGCCTCTTTCATCATTTGAACCCATCCCTTCGGTACACCGCTGGCATCCCTATCATAATAGAGGGGCACAATTTCCTCCTCCAAAAAGCGATAGATTGCCTGGGCATCCCGATAATCCTGTTCCCCGGACTCAATTATTCCGGAACCCTTGTCAATTGCCCAGCCATTTTTGCCGTTATAACCTTCATACCACCAGCCATCGAGAACGCTGAGATGCAGCACTCCATTAAGTGCCGCTTTCATGCCACTTGTGCCACAGGCTTCCTGCAGACGCTGAGGGGTATTAAGCCAAACATCAACACCCTGCACAAGATGATGTGCTATATGCATATCATAATCTTCCACAAAAGCTATACGCCCGAGAAACCTCTGGTCTAAAGCTAACTCATACACTTCGTGGATAAGCTGCTTGCCTCGAAGGTCAGCCGGGTGAGGTTTACCGGCGAATATTATTTGAACCGGATGAAAGCGGTCGGTAACAATCTTTTTGAGTCGCTCTATGTCCTGGAAAATCAAGCCAGGACGTTTATATTCGGTAAAACGACGACAAAAACCAATGGTCAAGGCTTCAGAATCGAGCAAGGCACCCATTGCCACCACTTGTTTCGCCATGAGCTGGTTTTCCGCCCAGCGGTTTTGCACCCGCTCCACTATAGCAGCCACAAGCTTATGCTTTAACGCTTGATGAATAGCCCAAAGCTCATCATCGGGAACATCCAATATGCGTTCCCAGACTTGTGGAAGGTCTTGCCTTTCCAGCCAATCTTGACCAAGGTATTTCTCGTAAGCAGGCAGCAATTCGCGGGCGACCCATGTGGGCACATGGATTCCATTGGTCACCGAAGAAATAGGCACTTCCTCTTCTTTGACATTAGGCCAGAGCCCATGCCACATTTTTCTGGCTGTTCGACCATGAAGCTGGCTTACAGCATTACGCTGGTTAGCCATCCTCAAAGCCAGTGCCGCCATACTGAAACCCTGACCCTGAACTTGTTTCAGGGTCAGGGCATCATATTGCCCTAACTTCAAAAAGTCTTCGCGGCTAAGCCCAAGAGACTCCCAATAACCATGGAAATACTTCTCCACAAGAGGGATAGGAAAGACATCCTGAGTTGCCAGGACCGGTGAGTGAGTGGTAAATACAGTTGTCTGTTGTACCCGCCGAATAGCCTCAGAAAAAGACGTACCTCCAGCTACTTCTTCCCTCACCCGTTCCAGCATCATGAAAGCGCTATGTGCTTCGTTAGCATGCCAGATAGCGGGCTCAATGCCTAATGCCCTTATAGTTCGCACCCCTCCAATGCCGAGAACAATTTCTTGCTCTATACGCATTTCGGAATCAGCGATATAAAGGCGAGCGGAGAATTCTCTATCCCGGGCAGCATTCTCGTCAATATTAGTATCCAGCAGGTAAACAGTATTGTGGCCAACTCGTACTTGCCACACGGCAACGGATAAAGTCCTATCTTCTAGTTGGATCTGAGCTACAACTTTCCCCCCATTGCATTTGGACAACACTGGACTAATAGGCATATCTGTGAAGTCAAGGTAATCATAGACTTCTTCCTGCCAGCCTTCACCCGAGATATGCTGGTGAAAATAGCCCTGAGGGTACATAAAACCCACAGCAACCAGCGGCAAGCCAACATCGCTAGCCTCTTTGCAAAAATCTCCCGCTAAGACACCCAAACCACCGGCATATATTGGCAGTGAGGTATGAAGGGCAAATTCCGGCGAGAAGTAAGCGATGGGCTTAACTAAGAGCCTGGGGTGCCTCGTGGCAGCCCAGGTATTACAGGCCAAAATATCAGCATCAAAATGAGCCATCACTTTGTCGTACAAAATCAGGAATACCAGGTCATTAGCCGCAGCACGCAGCCGATCGGGGCTAATCTGATGTAATTGCTTCACGGGATTGTGATTGTCCATTCTCCATAACTGATAATCCAAAGCTCGGAATAACTCTCGTGCTTCGGGATGCCAGCTCCACCACAAGTTATGAGCAAGTTCATCCAGCCTCCCTATGCGAGGAGGCAGCTTTAAATCAAGATACACGTCAGACATTTTCCTTCACTCCCTTTCTGTAAATCCTATCCTGAATTAAGTTCAGGACTAAGCTCTAAATTCTAAACCCTAAACAATATCAAAAAGCAAAAATAAAAATGCAAAATGACAGAGCAAAAGTTAAAAATTTTGCATTTTGAGTTGTCATTTTGACTTTTGACCTTTGATTTTTAATTTTCTATATTGTTTCGTATTTAGTGCTTAGGATTTTCCTCGAGGAGCTTGTCCACTATTCTGCGCTCCAGTTCTCTGGCGGCAGCAAGACGATAGTAACATTCGTTCTTTTGAAAACTATCAATCCCAGTAATATTTATAGCTTTATAAGCGTTCAAAATCACTTCTTTTTGGAAAAGTAAGCCTTTATGCACCAGGTTAATATCCCACCTTGACTTTCCATTAGCCCACCAAAATTGATCGCTATGAAGAGCAAGGTCCATAAAGTAACGAGCAGTCGAAGCAAGGTTTCTACTTTCTTCATTGTCAGCCCAGGCTGATGCCTTTCTGACCATATCGAGACAGATTTCCAAATGTTTCCATTGCAGTTTATGAATTTCGTTACTCTTGCTACGCCACAGAGGGTAAAAGTCAGATGATTCAATATCCTCCTTACTGGTGCTCCATGACGAGGCCTTGGGCTGGATAACCGCTCCGCGAGGAAAAATGTCCAGGAGCTCGCTGAGACAAACCATTTGCACTCCTTGTATGCCTGAGGGGTTACAAGTCTGTTTTGCCAGAGCCATTCGTGGCTGGAAAGGCTTGCCAATCTGCTCTGCTGGTTGCAACTGTTCGTAAACCTTAGCCAGGAATTCAATTTCCCAATTTTTAATGTGATGACCAAAGGTCTCGGCATCCATAGCAGTTATAACATAACTATTCTCTCCCCCAACACCAAGTTGTCGCACATGCTCCAAAAACTCATTGCTCGTTATCGAGCGAAAACTAATCTTGTTGCTTAAAATATCGTCGCGAAAGAGGACTGCTAGACTTTCCCCCTCAAATTCAATTTCGTCAATCCTATCCACAGGCCAATTAACAGGGCAAGCCACACCACTAAGGATAATCCAGCGGTGCCCGGCTCTTAAGACAGGTTCAACAATATCATAGCTATAGCATAGCTCAGGTGGAAAGAAGCCTTTAGGAATAAAACTGTCCAGAAATTGACGATTAGTTCTGGCATTTTCCATGATCTGCCTCTCCACCTCACCCTTAGGAATAAGAGGCAGAATAGGATGATATTTGCCACTGCCAGTGAATTCTATCTGACCATTCTTTGCTAGCTCCTTCAGCATTTCTATAATGTCTCCATGACCATGTTCGGATAGCATCTCAGTAAGAACGCCGCACATGTTAACCGTGACCCTGGCATAGGGATAATCTCTGAAGACCTGAAGAAGGGGACGATAGGACTCGTGACAAACTCTAGCCAGGACATGGTGAGATTGTGTTGGCGGCTGGTAGAAATGCAGTAATTGCGCCCAGTAGATCATAAATAACTACACAATTTTACCTGTCATTGCGAGCCTTGTCTCCATGTCATTGCGAGGAGCGGAGCGACGAAGCAATCTCAGGGGATTGCTACGCTTCGCTCGCAACAAGGATTGCTTCGGCTGACTTCATCAGCCTCGCAATGACCTTTGTGTAACCATTTTCGCAATTGACTATAGCAAGTATGCCTAATAATTATATTGCAAGGTATTAAATACTGCAACCCCGCGAATTAACCTGTTGAACAGCGAACCCTCATCAGTCAAAAAGTCCTTAGTCAACAGTCGGTAGTCCCTAACCACCTCACAACCCCCAACTCCTGATCCCGACTCTGGACTATCGAGACTATCTTTGTTGCCGAGCACTCCAGGGAGCCATATAATAAGAGGAACCCAACAAACTCAATAAACTGAGCAATGATGAAGGGACTTGAAAAAAGTTCAACTTTGCTAAAAGGAGCCCTTTATTTTGTTAAAGCAACCTTTTTTGATGCTTTAAGGATTGTTCGGTCGCCAGAGAAGGGTATAAAGAGCCTCTATGGGGTTTCCTTTTACCGCAATGCTGTCTATCTTATGCTCAGTAGTGGAGTTACCGCCGCCCTCGGCTTTGTCTTCTGGATTCTAGCGGCAAGGTTTTATTCAGCCTCAGATGTGGGGCTGGCTTCAGCTATTATCTCTGCTGCTGGCTTGCTGGCACTACTGTCAACTCTGGGGCTTAATTATGGGCTTATTCGCTTTCTCCCTAATTCAGGTGAGAAGTCGAATATTACTATCAACTCTACCTTCACCATTACTGGATTGTTGTCCATAATTTTTGCCCTCATCTTCATCGCCGGGCTTAGTCTCTGGTCGCCAGCCCTTATCTTCCTCCGGCAGAACCTGATTTGGCTTATTGCCTTTGTTGTCTTCACTGCCGCCTATACTCTTTTCTCTCTTCTAAGCTCCCCCTTTATTGCTAAAAGAAGGGCAGACTTCACCATGGTACAGAATATTATCAATGCCTTGCTCAAGCTTACCTTAATAATCCCTCTGGCGGCATTCTTCCATTCCGGTGGCATCTTCGCCTCCTGGCTAATTGGTTTTGTGGTAGCGGCTGGGGTCGTTATATTCTTATTTCTTCCTCGAGTTCAGGCAGGCTACCGCTTCTTCCCCACTATAAGAAAGGAAGTAGTAAATGAGATGGCACGCTTTTCCTTGACTAATTACATTGTGGTTCTACTCCAAACTGCTCCTGCTTTTGTTCTGACTTTAATGGTGGTAAACCTTTTGGGAGCTGAAGCCAATGCCTATTTCTATATCGCCTCGGGCGTAGCTGGTCTATTATCTGCCATTGCTGGTGCTACCTCTACCGCCCTCTTCGCTGAGGGCTCATACGATGAGCAAAAGCTAGGGCAGAACATCAAGAGGAGCTTGAAGCTGGTGCTGCTCTTACTCGTCCCGGCTATTATTCTTGTTTTTCTTATTGGAGATAAGGTTCTCCTCCTTTTCGGTAGAGCCTACTCTGAAAACGCAACCAGGCTCCTCTGGATTTTAGCTGTCTCCGCACTCCCCCAAAGCATCAACTATATTTACTTCGGTGTTAAAAGGGTGCAGAAGAAGATGAAAGATGTTATTTGGCTTACTGCCCTTATAGCAGTATGCACTTTAGTGCTAAGCTGGGTTCTCTTGCCCCGAATGGGAATCCTTGGAGCCGGAATTGCTTCTCTGATAAGCCAGGGGATAGCCGCTTTGCTAATAGTGTATAATCTTTGGCGACCAACCAAAGGACTTCAAGAGAGTGTTCATGGCTGAGGCAAATCCACTTTTGTCTATAATTGCCACCTCTTATACGACTGAGAGGCTAAAGGACATCTGTGACCTTTTTGATTCCATCCTTAACCAGTCATTAGTCATTAGTCCACAGTCAATAGTCCCCCTCCCGTCCCTTGACAAATAAGGAGTGGTGTAGGGAGGGCCTCCTCTCTACCCCTCCTGATATTCCCAGAATATTGACTCTCGACTCATGACTCTAGACTATCAGACTCGAGACTATGTTTGTTGCCGAGCGCTTAAAGGAGCCGTATAATAAAAGGAAAGGAAGGTTGAAATTAAATGATTAGCGAATATATAGAAGCTGCTTCAGAGAGGGCAAGATATGAGCTGATAGATGATGAAGAGCCCTACTATGGTGAGGTGCCGGAGTTAGAAGGAGTATGGGCAACCGGCAAGACTTTAGAAGAATGTCGACGGAACCTTATAGAGGTTATAGAGGGTTGGCTTATAGTGAGGCTAAGAAAGGGGCTGCCAATACCCCCCATTGGCATGAGCAGGATTGAGGAATTAGAAAAGTTAGAAGTCAGTGGCTAAACTTTCTCCGGTTTCCTGGACAGAACTAGTAAGGCGGCTTCGTAATCTTGGCTTTGATGGACCTTACAGGGGAGGGAAGCACCCTTATATGATTAAAGGAGATTTAGTATTGACTATCCCTAATCCACATAAA
>MNYE01000078.1 GCA_001873005.1 Dehalococcoidia bacterium CG2_30_46_9 | reverse complement strand
ACATGTGCATGGCAAGACTGGTGGGCAATGCCCACTGGTCTTTTGAAGCTGAAATCGTTGGCGCTGGAGAGTGTTACCTCGAGGCTGGGGTAGATGGTATAATTAGCGTAGCTGTTTTTGCTTGCGGACCTGATTCTATGATGTTAGATATGGTACGGCATTCAGCAGGAAACATTGGCACTCCTTTTTTGCAACTTAGTCTGGACGAGCATACCAGTGCAGGAGGATTGATTACTCGGCTGGAGGCGTTTATAGATATGGTTAGGAGAAAAAAGGCATGCGTATAGGCATACCCCATTTTGGCAATGTTTATATCCCGGTGAAGGCTATGGCTAATAAGCTGGGGGCGGGTGGCGAAGATTTGATAATCCCGCCGCCAACCAGTCAACGAACCCTCGACCTAGGGGTTAAATATTCACCTGTAGAAGCTTGCTTGCCCTACAAGCTCACCTTGGGCAATCTAATTGAGGCTTGTGAGTTGGGGGCGGATACTGTGCTTCAAGCCAGAGGTACGGGAATTTGCCGCTTGGGGTATTATGCTAAAAATCAGGAGCAGATACTTCGAGACCTGGGCTATGATGCTCATTTTCTCACCATTGACCTATCTCGCCATAAGCTTGCCAGCATACTTAACATGATAAAAACATTGTGCCATGGAGCTCCCTGGCCTCAAATTATCCTGGCCTTCCGTTTTGGCATGGGTAAGCTCTTTGCTTTGGATAGGATAGAAAAGGAAGTTCAGAAAGTGCGGGCGGTAGAGATAGAAAAGGGGCTCGCTAATAGTATTTATCGAGAGGCTATCCAGGCTATTGATGAGGCAAGGGATAATAAGGAAGTAAAAAGGTTAAATCGGGAATATATTGATAGGTTGAAACGAGTGCCTCGGGGTCCTCAGGCTGACCCCTTGAAGATAGCTTTAGCGGGAGAAATTTATGTTGTTATAGAGCCATTTGCTAATATGGACATAGAGATGGAACTAGGAAAGCTGGGGGTGGAGGTAGAGCGCACCCTGACCCTTTCTCGCTGGGTGAAATACAGTTTATTCCTTAATCGGCTGGGCATAGATGAGTGGAAAGAGGTTCACAAGGCAGCTTTGCCTTATCTCAAGCGAGATGTTGGCGGTGATGGTTGGGAATCAGTGGGGGAGAAGGTGATCTGTGCTCGCAATGGCTGTGATGGCTTGATCCATCTAGCACCATTTACCTGTATGCCTGAGACGGTAGCCCAAAATATAATGCGCTCAACCAAGGAAGATTTGCCTGTGCTTACTGTGCTATGTGATGAACAAATGGCTAAGCCCGGCATGATGACCCGTCTAGAAGCTTTTGTTGATTTATTACAGTTCAGAAGGAAAAGAAGGCGAGATAAAGGTAACATTAAAGTTTTTTCTAACCGTTTACCCGTATGTCATTCTGAGGAGCGAAGCGACGAAGAATCTCACCGAGACCCTTCCCCTGAACTTGATTCAGGGTCAGGGTGACATGAAGGTGAGTAAACACTTAAGTTTTCTTCTAAAAAGGAGGAACTTTGAGAAATGAAGACTTACCTTGGTGTTGATGTTGGTTCAGTTACTACCAAGTTGGCGTTACTGTGTGAAGACGGGCAACTTGCTGCCTCAACTTACCTGCACACTCAGGGCAAGCCAATTGTCCAAGTTCAGGAGGGATTAAAAGCAATAAAAGAGCAAATGCCACCGGGAACGGAAATTTGTGGGGTAGCTACCACGGGAAGTGCCCGTTACCTCGCTGGTGTTGTTCTTGGCGCTGACTTGGTGAAAAATGAGGTTACTAGTCATGCCATCGCTGCCATGCACTACATACCTGAGGTGCAGACTGTCATTGAAATCGGTGGTCAGGATAGTAAGATTATCATTATTCGGGATGGTGTAGTTATTGACTTTGGTATGAATACAGTATGTGCTGCTGGGACTGGCAGCTTCCTTGACCATCAAGCTTCGCGATTGAACATTAAGATCGAGGAATTTGGTGAGCAGGCACTGAAAAGTAAAATGCCGGTGCGTATCGCCGGACGGTGCACTGTGTTTGCTGAATCGGATATGATCCACAAACAACAGATGGGGCATAAGACCGAGGACATTCTTTATGGTCTGTGCCAGGCTTTGGTGCGCAACTATTTCAACAATGTGGCTTTGGGCAAGAAAATTTTGCCTAAGGTGGTATTTCAAGGTGGCGTAGCCTTCAATAAAGGGATAATTAAAGCACTTAACGAGGTTTTAGATACTGAGGTTGTTGTTCCTCCTCATCATGAACTAATGGGTGCCATAGGTGCCGCTTTACTGGTGCATGAAGAAATGGCAACCGCGTCCAGCAAAAGTACATTTAAGGGATTTGGCATTAGTGAGACCGATTTCCATGTCTCTTCTTTTATTTGTAAAGCCTGTCCAAACCAATGTGAGATTGCCCAGCTTTTCCTTGATGGCAGAATCCTTGCTCGGTGGGGGGGACGTTGTGACCGCTGGGAAAATGCCGTAGCCATGAAGTAAACTCTAATATGTTTGAGAGAACTTATCAGGTAATCATTGTTGGCGGTGGACCTGCTGGGCTTACCGCGGGACTTTACTGTGCCCGTTCTAGACTTCGCACTTTGCTCGTAGAAAAAGAAGTCATCGGTGGACAGGTAACCAGAGCTGAACAAGTAGAAAATTACCCTGGTTTTCCTCAGGGAATTTCAGGCATAGAGTTAGGGCAACTTATCCACCAACAAGCCAGCAAGTATGGGATGGAAACTTTGCTCGCTGAGGTTGTTAGTGTTAACCCTGAATCTAGTTCAGGGCTGAAACATAATGTAATTGATACCACTGAGGGTGATTTTGTTGCTGAATGTGTGATAATTGCCTCTGGCGCGCAATTCCGTAAATTGGGTGTCCCCGGTGAAGATGAGTTTACGGGCAAGGGTGTTTCTTACTGCGCTACATGTGATGGTCCTTTATTCCGGGATAAGGAAGTGGCTGTGGTAGGGGGTGGAGACACTGCCTTAAGCGAGGCTCTTTACTTAAGTAAGTTTGCTTCTCTGGTGGCGATCATCCATCGTCGGAGCCAGCTCCGGGCTAGTAAAATACTCCAGGAAAAAGCTATGGCTGAGAAGAAAATAAAATTCATCTTGGACAGTCTAGTTACTGAAATAGAAGGGAATAAGGTAGTGAAACAGATCATGTTGAGAAAGACTAAAGATGCTACAATATCACTACTCCCGGTGGCAGGAGTTTTTATTGCTGTTGGTATGGAGCCCAATACTAGCTATGTGCAAGGTGTTTTGCCTTTGGATGAACAAGGTTGCGTAATCACTAATGAATTGATGGAGACAGAAGTACCCGGGATTTTCGCTGCTGGTGATGTTCGGCACAATTCCATCAGGCAAGCGGTAGCTGCTGCTGGCGATGGTGCTGTTGCTGCCGTAGCAGCGGGGAGGTTTTTAAGCTCGCCATGAAAGTAATCTTCATAAAAGATGTTCAGGGAAAAGGGAAGGCAGGGGAGATAAAAGAGCTAAGCCGGGGATATGCTAAAAACTTTTTGCTACCTCAGGGTCTAGCTTTACTAGCCACACCTACTATTGAGAAGCAAGTGAAGTTAAGTTTGGGAAAGGAAAAGCATAAAGAAACTATTGATCGAGTTAAGCTCGAAGAGCTGGCTAAGCAAATTGAGGGAACTGAAGTCCACTTCCAAGCTCATATTGGTGCTGATGAGCGCCTGTTTGGCTCCATCACCGCAGCTGATATAGCAGAGGAACTAAGCCGAGTGAAGAATTGTGTTATTGACAAAAAAAGTATAGAGATGGATAAGCCTTTGCGGCAAGCCGGAAGATATGAAATAACTCTCAGAATATCTAAAGATATTAGACCGCAAATCACAGTAGTGGTGGAATAATAAGATATGAAAATCCTAAGCACTAAATCTTAAACATTGAGATTTTTGATTTTGGATTTGGAATTTGTTTAGAGTTTAGAAATTAGAATTTAGGATTTGCTTTTGAGATATGGCACAGGAAAAATTACCTCCTCACGATGTTGAGGCAGAGGAAGCAGTTATTGGCTCCTTGCTTATTGATCCCGATGCCATATTAAAAATCGCCAGCTTTCTTAGGCCCGATGATTTTTGGGAGGAAACGCATCGTTTGATTTATGAGGCTTGTTTTTCTCTTTACCAGCGCAATGAAGCTATAAACCAGATCACAGTAGCTCATGAATTAGCGCGCCTTAATAACCTGGAACGAATTGGTGGTGCTGCTTATTTAAGCTATCTGATATCCATTGTGCCTACATCTCTCCATGTGGAATATTACGCTCAGATTGTATCCAATATGGCGGTAATGCGGAGGTTGATTGCTGCTGCCGGGCAGATTGCTGCCGTTGGCTATGAGGCTGGTCCCGATGTTGAAGCTACTCTAAACAAAGCTGAAGATATCTTGTTTCAGGTACGAAAAAGGCAAAGCCCTCGTGATTTTATTTCTATTCGTGAAGTTTTAAGTGGATATTTTGAAGAGACGGGACAAGCTGTTATCCCAGGTGAGGGAAAAATACCGCACATCTTGACTGGCTTTACCGGGCTGGATGACATCGTGGGGGGATTGCAGAGGTCTGATTTAATTGTTCTCGCAGCTCGCCCCAGTTTGGGCAAAACCAGTTTAGCTCTAAATATTGCTCGGAATGCTGCCTTTGGTCTAAAGGCTTGCGTTGCTCTCTTTAGCTTGGAAATGTCTCGAGAGGCAGCGGTGGAACGCCTTCTAGCTTGTGAGTCCGGAGTAGATTCTAGGCGCATTCGTTTGAGGAGCCTTAATGAGCAAGATGAAGTGAGGATTATGGAAGCTAGCGGGGTGCTGTCAGAATTACCTGTTTACATTGATGACTCGCCTCAACTTCGCATTATGGATATTAGGAGCAAGGCACGTCGTCTTCACTTTGAGCGAGGCATTGACCTCATCCTCATAGATTATTTGCAATTAATACAGGGAGATGGCAGGAATGAGAATCGAGTCCAGGAAGTCAGCAATATAACTCGGGCGTTAAAGTTGCTGGCTCGAGAACTAGATGTGCCTGTATTAGCAGTATCGCAACTTAGCCGTGCCGTGGAGTGGCGTGCCTCTCATATACCTCAGCTTGCTGATCTGCGGGAGAGCGGCAGCATTGAGCAGGATGCTGATGTTGTTATCTTCATTTACCGTGATGAAATCTATTACACTGTGGAGGAATGGAGCAAGGTGCATGACATCGAGAAGGAACCCTATCCTCGAGGCATGGCTGACATTATTGTTGCCAAACACCGCAATGGTCCGCTAGGGCAAGTTAAGCTGCGCTTTATAAGTAAGATTGCTAAGTTTGATAATTTAGGGCAAGAAGCAAAGGTATGATAGATGTTTTTTTGACTCAAGTGATGCCCAAAACTCGCGATTTAGACGAGCTTAAAGCAATGCTATGTCTATTTTACTTACTGGATCAAAGGAGAACACATTCTTCCTTTGTTACCTACAAAGAACTGTTATCATGCATTACTTCAATGATTGAAATGGGCGAGGAAACATTGCGCCGAGTTTTGAATCTGGCGGTGGGTCATGGCATTTTGCGGAGGATTGAGGATGAGACAGGAGAAGCTTACGAACTAGTCTCCTCTCTCACATCACGGGGTAATATCTTTTCTCTCTATGAGCAAAATATAGGCATGCTAACGCCTATGATTATTGAAGAACTTAAAGAAGCTCAGAGGCTCTATCCTGAGGAATGGATTAAGCGGGCTTTTAAGGAAGCAGTTATGTTGAATAAGCGCAGCTGGAGATACATCTCTCGTATCCTGGAGCACTGGGCTAGCGAAGGTAAAGAAGGTGGAAAGTATAGAGCAAGTTTTAAAGAAGGTGGTCCCGACAAATATATCAAGGGCAAATACGGACACCTCGTCCAAAGATGACACGAAGTGTCATCCTGAGCGAAACGAAGGATCTCAAGGTGATGGTGCCCTGAACTTGATTCAGGGCTGTTCTGTTTGTAGCGGGGCTGGTTTTATTCATCCTCTTCTGGATTCAGGGAAACCCGACTTCAGCCGAGTAGTACCTTGCCAGTGTAAGATGGCTTACCTGCAAAAAGAGAAGCTAACCTATCTGGAGAGATATAGTAATCTTGGTACTCTATCCCGGTTTACTTTTGATACTTTGTCGTCGAAAGGTCCTGAGTCATTGCGAGCAGAGCGTGGCAATCTCATTGCTTCTCAAGAAAATTTTACTCAGGTTTACCAAACTGCTCTGGCATTTGTCAATAAACCTAAGGGTTGGCTAGTTTTCCTGGGTCCTACCGGTAGTGGCAAAACCCATCTGGCTTGTGCTATTGCTAACCATCGTCTAGCTATGGGACAACCTGTGTTCTATATTGGAGTCTCTGACCTTCTAGACCATCTTCGCTCTGCTTTTAGTCCGTCATCAGATTTGAGCTATGATGAGCTTTTTGAACGGGTAAAGAATATCCCATTGCTGGTTCTTGATGACCTTGGCATGGGAAGTGCTACCCCCTGGGCACAGGAAAAACTGGAGCAACTTTTTGATCATCGTTTCAACACCGGCTTACCTACTGTAATTACTATTGATGTCTCACTAGAAAAACTCAATGAACGCTTACGCAGGCATCTTGATGATAAAGGATTCTGCCAAATATGCACAATCTCCCCCCTAGTGGGAAGTGAGGCGGAGCAGTCTCCCTTGCAATTAGAGCTGTTACGAATGATGACCTTCGATAATTTTGATTGCAAGCGTTTGAATCTCTCTCCGGAGCAGCGTCAAAATCTGAGGCAAGCTTTTCAGCTTGCCAAGGAATTCGCCTCTAATCCGGAAGGCTGGTTGATATTTCAGGGTGTCAATGGTTGTGGCAAGACTCATCTGGCAGCGGCGATTGCTAACTATCGGTTAGCACAAGGTAAGCCAGCACTTTTTGTTGTTGTTCCTGACCTTCTTGACCACCTGCGCTCAACTTTTAGTCCTGAAAGCAAGATATCTTACGATGAGTTTTTTGAGAGAATTAAGACTGCCCCTCTCCTGATACTCGATGATTTTGGACAGCACTCAGCTACTCCTTGGGCTCAAGAAAAGCTATACCAGTTAATCAATTATCGCTATAATGGCATGTTACCTACCGTTATTACTACCTGCGCCTCTTTAGAGGAGACTGAAGTGCGATTCAGTTCACGGATGGTAGACCCTAAGCTAAGTCTGGTGTTTAATATCATCGTCCCAGATTATCGTGGCGATATTAGGCCTGTACGGCGCGCCAAATAGTTGTCTGGATATTACTATTGCAATTAAGGAATCTCGTTGCTAAAATAGACAATATTAATTGCTGGATTTAAGTTATGGTAAACGCACCAGTTTTAGTTCTTAATGAAGGCTATGAGCCTGTCAATTTATGTCGCACGCGTCGGGCTATCGTACTGATTTTACGTGGCAAAGCTGAGATTTTGGAAAATAGCAGAGGGGAGATTCGTTCTGTGAGTCAAGTTTTTCAGATTCCTTCTGTAATTCGTCTTGGTTATGTAGTCAGGCGTCCTCATCATCAAAGAAAATTAACCAAGATTGAAGTCTTTAACCGTGATCATCATACTTGTCAGTATTGTGGGCGACAGACAAAAGAGCTTACATTAGACCATGTTATCCCGCGAGGACGAGGTGGGGAGCATACATGGGAGAATATTGTCAGTGCTTGTATCCCGTGCAATCGGCGCAAAGGTGGGCGTACGCCAGGTGAGGCAGGAATGAAATTGCTTCGCCAACCACATGTCCCCCGTAATGATGGCTTCTGTGTTCCTTATAATCTTCTGAGTAATCATGGTGAGTGGCGAAAATACTTGCTTCTCCAGGTTAACTAACCTCGTTCGTTAGGAACAAGTTCTGTACTATTGCCGCTAGCTGTATTGTCTCCGCTAGCTTTGTTTACTGGAGCGGATATTTCCTGGTCTGGTTTGGGTATCTTTTTTGTTTCGGCGTAATCTTTGCTTTCGTATGATAGACAACAAAGAAGTCGTCCGCAGACACCTGATATCTTCATAGGGTTTAAAGCTAACCCCTGTTCTTTAGCCATTTTAATGGATACGGAAGCAAAATCGCCGAGGAAGTTCTGACAGCATAGCGGATAACCGCACTTACCTAGGCCACCTAGCAGTTTAGCTTCGTCTCTCGGTCCTATTTGTCTTAACTCAACCCGGGCTTTCAGGCTATGGCGCAATTTCCACACCAACTCTCGAAAGTCAACCCTTTCTTCAGCGTGAAAAAATACAGTAAAGTGATTAGCCTCCGAATCGTAACAGGCTGCCAGAGGCTTCATTTTCAGACCAAGCTTGGTTATCATCTCTTTGCATTTAGCCAGAGCCTCTTCCTCTCGTTTGTCTTTTTTTGAATCTTCTTCGGTCATCTTAGCCATTGACAACCTCTTTCTTCGGTAAATTTAGCATTAACCATTCAAAAGCTAGGCGAGGATTGACATTTTTAAAGATTTCTTCATTTACGAGGCGCAAATTACTGAGGAAATCCTTGATCTCACTCAGTGTCAGCATAGCAGCTTGCTCTCGCAGAGTCATTTCGTAGTCTATATTAGTGATGCCATCTCTGCAATTGCCCTTGACGAGCATCAAATCGTGCCACCAATCGAGCCAGGTCTCTAATATCTCTGCTATTGATCTTCGTTCTTGGCTAAATTTGGTAGCTAGCTCCTGGGCATAAACAAAACGCTGCTGCAGATTGGCAGTTAGCAAAGAAGATAGTTTATCTATCCTTAGAGAGCGCTGTTTCAATATTTCTTCGTTTGCCAGGGCAGATAGTGCCCAGCCAAAGCAGCCATGGCTAATCCGAGCCAGAAGTTCGGCTTTATCAGGATCAGCTTTGTAGCGCTGAGTAAGTATTTGCCGCGTCTGCTCCACTGGTATGGGTTTCAATTCCAGCCTTTGACATCGGGAGATAATAGTAGGTAAGAGGCGTCTCTCTTCGCTAGCCAGCAAAAGCCAGGTTATCCTTGGTGGTGGTTCTTCTAATGTTTTGAGTAAGGAATTAGCTGCTTCACTGGACATATACTCGGCATCATCAATGATAAGCACCTTGGATTTACCTTCATAGGGCGGCAGGTTAGCAGCGCGTTGGAGCTCTCGCATATCATCAATGCCGATTTCCGTTTTGGAATCTAAGCCTGAGAAGATGACATCGGCATGCTTGCCTGCGGCGATTCTGAGGCAGGAACGGCATTGTCCGCAAGGAGGTTGTTCAAGATCATCACAATTTAGTGCCTGGGCTAGATTTAAGGCTAAAGTCCTCTTGCCTACATGGTGTGGTCCCACGAAAAGATAGGCATGAGCTATATTTCTCTCTTTGAGGCTACGCTTGAGCAAAGCCAAAATTTTATCTTGTCCTATTACCTGCCACATGACTTGCCGCCTTACCTCAATATTTGTTTTGTCTCCGTCTCGTTACGATCCAGCTCAACATTCTGAATTAGCTCAAGGATAAAGCTAGAACTCCTAGTAAATACTACTTGGGCGATCAATTTCAGGGCGTTGATATAGTCATCCCATATCCGTGTTCCTTTGGACATCTCTATTTTCCCTCGGACATTTTCTATAATGCGCTTTGCCTTATAAAAGCTTGTCATTGTCACAGCCTTCCTTCTTCTTTCCTCTTTTTCCCCTGCTTAAACCTTGACCAATGCTAAAAGGCAGGCTTGGAATGAAGTGCCCACTTTGGAACAATTCATTTGTAAGTGTGTTCATCCCTTTTCCTAATGTCCAGGATCTCAATTAACTTAGATTCATCGTCTATATCAAAAAGAATCCGCTCGTACCCTACTCTATATCGGTAGGCAGCTACCGGAGCGTTTTCCAACTTGATGGTGCCATGAGTTCGAGGGTCCTGTTTTAACTTTTCTATTGCCTCCTTTATCCGCCTAGTTTCCTTATCGGGTAAGTTTAAAAAAACCTTCTCAGCTCGATGGGAGAAGGTAACCCGATACATTTACAGACCCTTCTTGGCAAAGACTTCTTCAGCAGGGATCCCCTTCCCTTCACGGATTTCCTTCCTTGCCTCAAGCAACTCTGCTAAATATTTAGGGTCAGAGAATTCTTTCAGGGCTTGCTTAACCTCGAAATATTTCTCTATATCTATTAGAAGAGCAACCGGTTTGCCCTGCCGTGTGATAACCACCTCTGTTCCATCTTCCGTGACTGAAGAAAGAAGCTTAGTCAAGTTCTTCCGTAGCTCATGGACACCAACAAAGGGACTCTTAAGAATCTCCAGCATGACTGATCACCTCCATAAAGCATTCCTTCACTAATAAGTTAACACATCCATAATGCAAATATCAATATTCGCGTCTGAGTTCGGCTAAGTTTATATCTATTCAGCTTTGGAAGAAGGAAAATTGCTCCCTAAGTGGGATTCGGACCAGTTTTGGAGTTTGAGAGTTTAGCAACTATAGTCTTCCGCATAACTTCGTATAATTTCTCTCCCTCGATGGGAGAGGGTGAGGGTGATGAAGATTATATAAACCATCAACCGCTATCGACTGAAAGCTGAACGCTTACCCCGGGATAAATAACCACCCCTGAATCACTCTATTAGCAACCATATTTGCCAATTCATCCACAGCTATGGCACCCTTGGCAATCAGCTCGTTATTGGCGCATTTTTCCTCAGGAGCAGCTTGTCTGATAAGGATTTTTCTCCCCTTTTTCAGGCCATCAATTGCACCATACCAAGTTCCCCCTTTGCTCTCTGCTTCTGCTACATATATCTCTTCTGCCAGAGCATAAAGATAAACATTCCTCTCCATAGCCAGACCTACTGACCATCCAGCTTGGGGCAGATAGGTGCTTACTACCAGAATCTGACCCTCCAGGATGTATTTGTGCAATCTTTTGAACCCGCTACTAAAGGTCAGGACGCCTTGTGGCAGAACTACAATGCTATTCCCATTGCTTTCCAATGCTGTTTCCAAGGCAATTCTGTCTACTCCTTTAGCATATCCGCTTACTACCACCTTATCCTCCGAGGCACACCTTTTTGCCATCAACTTGGCAAATTTAATCCCTCTATTACTTGCCCTCCTTGAACCTACAATCGCAACTTTAGATTTGGAAAGTAATTCGGTGTTACCCTTCACATAGAGCAGAGGCGGAGAGTGTTTAAGGCTTAGATTGCGCTTCAATATAGCAGGATATTCGCTACAACGGAGGGGGAGCAACTTAACACCCTGTGATAGGAGTTGTTGAGCCAAAACTAAATTGGTGGTGAGATTGTCTTTGGCTTGCAAAATATCCTGGGCTTCTTTGGCAGAGAGGCCAAATTCCGGGCGCAAAGTAGAGATGTCTGAGGAGAAGAAGCGAGCCATTGGAACTCTTTTATCAATAATGTTATTGATAAGGTTATTCTTCCTTTCTGTCCTCCAATTTGGTAGGTGAGCCAAGGTCATCCAATATGGATAGTCATTTATCTCCATAGGCATCACTTCTATTACTATGTTTTGGAGGTCAACCTGTGTTGTCAGGCCAGGGAGCTGACAACCACAAAGCCGCAGAACTCCTCACATTCACCCTCACCCTGCCCTCTCCAGCAAGTGGAGAGGGAATCTCCCGTCAAGGGAGAGGAATCTTTTAGAGGGAATCCTCTCCCTCTCAAGCCTACGAAGGAAAGGATTTCTTCACACCTCGGAAACTTCACTTTCAGCTACAAACCTTCTTAACCTTGAACGGATAGCTCCTTCTTTCCTTTGGAAGTAATTTGCTAACTTAACAACGCTTTCTCCTTGGTAAAACTTCCTTATCAGTAACTCATCTTCTTGTTTTGTCCACTTTTCATAGGCTCTGGGATATGTTTGGCGGATTTGGGCAAAAGGCTTGTCTTCTCTGGTCTTTACCGTACTCTTTTGAGGCAAGGGAACAGAATTTGAACTCGCGCCACTCCTTCTAGAGAAATCAGGAGAACCATCAACTATATCCCCACCAATCGTCCTGGCAATCACTAACGGGGCAATTTTATTCACCCCTAACCTGCTCATCAAGCTTCCAATTTCACGAATAGTGGCTAAGCTATCACCAACATCATCAATTAGCAGGACATCTTTACCCCTTACTTCTGCAGTATTATTGTAGTTGAAGGCTCCTTTAAGGTTGCCTCTTTTCAACGCTGAATTCTGAAATACTTTTTGCGGCTTGGTATCCCGTGTCTTTATTAGTCCATGAGAAAGGGGTATTTTCAGAATGTTGGCTATTCTTTGAGCAAAATCCTGAACCAAATCCCCCGATTCTGTTGGTGGCACATAGATAATCAAGTCAAACCTTTCCCCCTTAAAGTAGCTGCGATAGGCTCTCACTACCCCATTCAATAGGTAATCGGGGAAATACCCGCCATTTTCGTATTTACAGTGGTGAATGGTAGCCCCTACATTGGAAAAGCCATAATAGGAAAATGCTACCCCATTAACCAGCTTGCTTCTCCGCTCCGAAATAGCCCTGTCCTGTCGAGATACCTTAACCACTTCAATCTCTGGGAAATAGTTATTCTTGAAATCCTCTACCCTTTGCTGCCAATAATGGTTGATGTCATAAATTAGCTTTCTTGACTGGCAATTATCGCATTTATGGCAATCACCTATATCCCTATCCTCCAGGTAATGGCGAAGATAGAGCATTCTGCATCTATCTGTCTCGGCATACTCAATCATCTTCTCCAACTCTTCCAATTTGAATTGTCTGAGCTGTTCAAAAGCAGCGACATCAAGTGGAGGAGCATCAAATTGATATTCGTATTTCTTGGCACGAGGCTGAATTACCTCTGTTATCACCCTGCGGTCAATTAAATCGGCAATTATTACCTCTATCTTGGTCCGAGCCAGATTCGTTCTCCGCATCAACTCTCCCCTACTTAGGGGCTCACTTTTCAATTGCTTGATAACCCGGTAATAGTGCTCTAACGGAGGGCGGCTGGTTTCAATAAAATGTTGTGGCAATTCCCTATCCTGGGGATTATATAGTAAGATGATTTGAGCATCTTTACCATCCCTGCCAGCTCTCCCTATCTCCTGATAGTAATGGATTGGGGAGGCAGGAATCTGGGTGTGAATAACAAAGCGGAGGTCGGGTTTATCAATCCCCATCCCTAACGCATTGGTAGAAACAACGCATTTCCAGCGGTTATTATTTAACCCCTGCTCAATATCTTTTCTAGTGTCAGCATCAAATCCCGCGTTGTAATTTATTGCCTCAATACCCTGATAATTCAGGAAGCGGGAATAAATCTCGGTATTCACTCTTGTTCCAGAATAAACAATGCCTGTCCCATCTAATTCGTGCTGCAAAACCTGGGCTAAATAGGCTAACTTATCATCTTCGGAGGCAACATTGACCACCTTGAGATAGAAATTATGCCGCATCAAGTTGCCGCGAAGGTATTTTACCCCGCCTCCCATTTGCTGAATAATATCTTGAGCTACCCTTTCAGTAGCTGTTGCCGTAGTAGCCAAAACAGGGAAATTCTGCGGTAATAATTTTACTAGTTCAATGATTTTCCTAAATGCGGGGCGAAAGTCGTGCCCCCAGACAGATATGCAATGTGCTTCATCAATGACTACCATGGAGAGCTTCAATTTTTTCACTGCTTCTAGCCAGGTCAAGCTTTCTTGCCTTTCAGGAGCAACATATAAAATCTTTATCCTATTCTGCTTAGCTTGCTCCAGAATCAGGTAGTTTTCCTGTTTTGACTGTTCGCTGTTAATACACTCGGCTGAAATGCCCAGAGATTTTAACTGCTGCACTTGGTCTCGCATCAAAGCAATAAGTGGGGAGAATACTATCGTAGTGCCGTCAAACAGGATGGCAGGGAATTGATAACAAAGT
>MNYE01000036.1:5440-13938 GCA_001873005.1 Dehalococcoidia bacterium CG2_30_46_9 | reverse complement strand
AAGAGGCGCAAAATAAATCACCCAGAAGGTAAAAATGAACAAAAAGTATAGAGAGGGAATTTTACCTTTCAAGTTTGTAGCCACAAATGAGCCTTTGATTGCCAGGGGCAGATTAGTGCTGCCATATGAGCCGAAGATCTGAGCAAAGCGAAGAGTCACCAGGGCGTTAAAGCTAGCCAAAGCAAAGTAGCCCCAAAGAAAGACTATAAAAATGCCACCTCTTTTATTGATGACTCTTCGCAGAGGAGCGACATCTTAATCAGTATAAAAGGAAACAGCAACAAGCCCGGGAGTACCAATATATGTGTTAAGTCTAGTATTTCACACAGTAGGTTACTTGACATAAAGTTAAAAGTATTGGTAATAAGCTATGAAACGATTATGGTATAATTAGTAAGTGAATCTGAATTTGACCGGTATCAATATAGAGATAAGAGGCTAGGCGGAGATGACAATAGCAGAGATTAGCATCATTCCCTTGGGGACAAAAACTGCTTCAGTGAGCAAGTATGTGGCTGCAGCGGTTAAAATTTTGCAGCAGGAAAAAAATCTCAAATATGAGCTGACTGCAATGGGAACAATTATAGAAGGTGACCTGGACAATATCTTAACAGTGGCAAGGAAGATGCATGAAGCAGCATTAAATCAAGGAGCTCTGAGGGTGGTAACCACAATCAAAATTGACGAGCGCCGTGACAAAATACAAACCATGAAGGATAAAGTGGATTCCTTAATCAAAGAATTGAAACATTAAATTTAGATAGGGGACTAGACTACTGAAGTGGAATAAATTATTCGTGGATCATTTGAGTATCTTTTCTCCAAATGTTGTTTATTGTCCTCTCAATAGCAGAAACTGTGTATGTGAAGTATTGGCAAACAATGCTAGCTACATAAACTTGACAAAAGAGTATAGAAGTATCAAAATGAAATCGGTTCGCATAACGGCACTTTTGCGAAACAGAGCAAGATGAAAACAGAAGTATCCAAGGGACACGTCAACCTAGACTCATTAATCACCGAGTTCTTAGAGCGTTTGGAAATCGAAAAAGGATACTCGTCTCTTACTGTTCGCGCTTACAGACATTATTTGAAGCATTTCTATGACTGGCTCAGTGAAAATTCTTCTATCACCCGACCTGAAAACATAGACTTGGAGCTTATCAGGAGATACAGACTGTATTTGGCGCACTTTCGTAATCGAAATGGCGTACGACTAAAGCGAGTGTCTCAAAGTTACTATATTGTTGCATTGAGGTCTTTTCTGCGTTATCTCCTAGTTCAGCGGGATATACTCACCTTGTCCCCTGACAAGATAGAACTTCCAAAACAAAGCGCCCGTTCCGTTAGTTTTTTGGACTCGGAGCAGATAGAAAGACTGTTGAACAGCCCACAAATATCAAATGAGATAGGTCTGCGGGACAGGGCTATTTTAGAGACCTTGTTTAGCACAGGACTAAGGGTATCAGAATTGGTGAGATTAAATCGTGACCAGATAGACTTTGACCGCAAAGAATTTGGTGTCAAAGGCAAGGGGAATAAATTGCGGGTAGTCTTCTTATCAGATACGGCTGCCCAATGGATTGAGCGTTACTTGCAGTCGCGTCGAGATTGTTTCAAGCCGTTGTTTATCCGATATAGCGGCGCGGTAGATGTCCAGAAGAACGGTGAAAAAATGCGACTGACAGCAAGGTCTATCCAAAATATTGTTGCCAAATATGCAAAAAAATGTGGCTTACCAATCAAAGCAAGCCCTCATACCCTGAGACACTCTTTCGCTACAGACCTTCTGATAAATGGTGCTGATCTCCGCTCTGTTCAAGAAATGCTAGGCCATGAAAGCATAAGAACCACTCAGGTTTATACTCACGTTACTGACAGACATCTAAAGGAGGTTCATAAGGCTTTTCACAATAGAAGATAGTGATAGAATTGGTGGTAAGTGTGAGTAAGCGTGCATAGAAAGTTCGAAGAAACGGGGTTGCCGTGGCATATTGTTGAGGAAGCTATCAATCGTGAAATCAAATGGCTGCGGCAGGTTATCATGCCAGGACCCACAGAAAAAGTACCCGGGTGTGATGAATGTCCATATACTTTTAGGAAAATGGCTCTCTTGATTATTACAGGCAAAATTAAAGCAAAGGAATTTGTTGCTAGGGAGGGGCATGACTTATGGGATGATTTGACTCAGAAGCATGGCATTAAAGAATCGGCACGCCATGGTGGTAGCTGGCACAGAAGAATTATGGACGTGATTACCGAATACTTTGAAAATCAGGGATTCGAAGTAATTCCTGAACCGTTCCTTAATAAAGGACGTGCTGATTTAGGCATCTATAAGGACGGCTACACAGATTTGTTTGTCGAAGTGGGTACTATCTCTCCTTATAAGCTGTGGTGGAACTTACAGATGTTGACAAATTCTAAGATTCTAATAGTGCCAGATGAGAAGCAAGCCATAGAATTTACCTGCCGGGATGACCAAGGTGGCATATTGCACAGCGCACAGGAAAAAGGATTAATTAAAAATGTTACCGCATATTCATGATTTCTTGCTAAATTTGCAAGCTAATAAATATTCCCTTGAGACAGTCTATAATTACGAACGAGATTTAGATGTTTTCAATAACTTCTTGGAGGAAAGAGGCATTGAGTTTGATAAAGTTGATAAGCGCACTATCACCTACTATAAGGCATATCTAGATTCTCGCGACCGCAAAACAGCAAGCTTAGACAGGCGAGGTGACAAACAACTCGATTCCTGTTCGATAAACCGTATGCTATCAGCCCTTCGTGGCTATTTACGCTACTTAATTGAGATGGATCATCCTTGTCCCCTGGCACCTGAAGCAGTCAAATTGACTAAAACTGGACGGAAGCACCCGCAGGTAGCTGAACTTGAGGACCTGATCAGACTAATTGAAGCGCCAAGCTCTTTAGAGACAAATGTTAAGACAGCCCTAAGAAACCGGGCTATGCTGGAGGTATTATTTGCCACCGGCATGCGTATTTCCGAGCTTTGTAGTCTCACTCGTAGCCAGATTGACGACTCTGGACGGATTTTTATCACTGGCAAAGGCAGGAAACAACGTTTTGTCTATTTGACTCCAAGAGCTAAGTATCACCTAGACGCATTTTTGAATAGCCGGCGGGATAATTGTTCTGCTCTATTTATTCCCTATGCTGGAAGAAATGTAAGTAAATCGGGAAAAAGGATTTCCACCAATTACCTTCAGGAAAAAATCAAGAGGTACCGAGAGAAATTGAAGATTAATGTGCCCACCTCAGCACACTCCTTAAGGCATGGTTTTGCTACTTACCTCGCTGAAAGAGGTGCTAATCCCGCAGCTATTCAGATTCTTTTGGGCCACGAATCTCTGAATACTACTACCCGCTATGTTCATGTCTCTGATAAATATGCCGAAGAAACCCACCACAAATACCATCCCCTCTCTGAGCTCAATTCTTATTAGTCAAATATGGAAATATTATGTCAAGTGCATAATATTTGAGTTTTTATATTTGGAATACGTAGGCTCTACAGTATGGGTAAATACTCTTTGAGTTCATAGTCAGTAACGTGAATCCGATACCGGTCCCACTCAATCTTCTTGTTCTCGATGAAAGCGTGAAAAACATGGTCACCAAGGGCTTCTCGCACCAGTTCACTCTTTTCGGCAAGCTGAATCGCTTCCCAGAGACTAGCCGGTAGGGTGCCGATGCCCCGTTTCTTTCTTTCTTCATTCGTCATCTTGTAGACATTTTCTTCCACAGGTTCCGGGGCTTCCAGCTTTTGCTTAATTCCTTCCAGCCCGGCCGCCAGCATTACACTGAAACAGAGGTAGGGGTTACAGGCCGGGTCAGGCGAACGGATTTCAAAGCGGGTTTCCTTCTCCTTACCTACCTTGTAAACTGGCTGGCGGATGAGGTCGGAGCGGTTGCGCTGCGCCCAGGAGAGGTAGACCGGTGCCTCATAACCGGGCACTAGCCGCTTATAGGAGTTCACCCACTGACTGGTGACCGCGGTAATCTCCGGGGCATACTTGAGTAGCCCAGCCAGGAAGCTCATCCCAATCTGGGACAGGTGATACTTACCGTTACTGTCAAAAAAGGCGTTACTATCACCTTTAAATAGCGACTGGTGCACGTGCATGCCACTGCCATTAATACCAAAAACGGGTTTGGGCATAAAGGTGGCGTAAACCCCTTGCTGTAGTGCTATTTGCTTGACTACCAAGCGGTAGGTCATTACATTGTCGGCCATGGTCAGCGCATCAGTGTAATGCATATCTATCTCATGCTGACTGGTAGCAACCTCGTGATGGGATTTATCAATGGCGATACCCATTTCCTCTAGAGCGAGAATCGTATCTCTCCGCAGATCAGTGGCAGCATCGTGAGGGTCCATATCAAAATATCCACCAACATCTAGAGGCTCAGTGCCACTCGAATCCTTGAAATAGAAGTACTCCAGCTCCGGGCCAACATAATAGATATAACCCATGTCTGCTACCTTTTTGAGGTTCTTTTTCAGCACATATCTCGGGTCACCCTCGAAGGGCTCTTTGCTTGGAGTAAAAATATCGCAGAACATTCGGGCTACCGCGGCATGCTCTTTGGGTCGCCAGGGAAGAAGTTGAAAGGTATTAGGGTCAGGCAGAGCTACCATATCACTCTCATCAATACGGACAAACCCTTCAATCGATGAACCATCAAATCCTACACCTTCTTCCAGAGCGTCTTCCAACTCATGAACAGTGATAGCAAAACTCTTTAGAAAACCCAGAATATCGGTGAACCACATGCGGATAAATTTGACATTCTGTTCCTTAGCTGTTTTAAGTATGTATTCTTTTGCTTCCGCTCGATCTCTAATAGTCATTAACCCTCCTGATTCTTAGACTAACTGCTTGTTATCAAACCATAAATTCAAGCCAAGGTCAACTGGGTGGCTGCGAGACCGTTTAGCAATGTCTCGCTATTGCTTTCCTTGACAAATTTCAAAATTTCTTCCGGTTTCATGTTTACTTTCCTCCTTCTATTGTTTTGCTACATATTTCGCCGTTATCGCTGGTTCTGACTCGAAAGGCGGTTTCCACGGGCAGGACAAATATCATGCCATCCCCTTCCTTTCCAGTTTTGGCTGCTTTGCAAATGATGTCAACAGCATCTTTATATTCATCATCGCTCAACACAATCTCTAACTTTATCTTGGGCAGGAAATCTACTCTATAATCGCTAGCTCGCCATTGTAAAAGGATACCCTTTTGACGTCCCCGACCGCTGACCCGGGTCAGGGTCATGCCTGCAATGCCTTTTTCCTCAAGTGCCGTTTTGACAGATTCCAGCTTTTCTTCCCTTATAATGGCTTCTATTTTCTTCATTAGACTACACCTCCATAAGCTCGTTCACCGTGCTGGGATATGTCCAGTCCCACTAGTTCCTCTTCTTCTTTCACCCGAAGCCCGATAGTAGCCTTCAAAATCTTTGCCAGCCCCCAGGAAACTACAAAGGAATAGCCCCAGGTAGCGGCAACTGCAGCTAATTGTTTGAGAACTTGCATCCCGCTTCCATAGATCAAACCATTAGCTCCGGTTGAATTGATAGCCACAGCGGCGAAAATGCCGGTGGCTAAAGCCCCCCACGTTCCGCCGATGCCATGACAAGCGAAAACATCCAGAGATTCGTCTACCCTGTTTGCCCTGCTCCTCCAGGCCATAACATGGTAGGAGATTATCGAAGCTATAGCTCCTATTGGTATGCCGGCCAGTGGATGTACGAAGCCGGCAGCGGGTGTGATAGCGACTAGACCAACCACGGCACCTGTGGCAGCGCCAAGCACTGATGGTCTGCGATTAATCCATGCAAGAACCATCCAGGTTAAGGCAGCAGAGGCAGCAGCAGTATTTGTAGCTACGAAGGCACTGGAAGTCAGTCTGCCTGCGCTTAGGGCACTTCCCGCATTAAACCCGAACCATCCGAACCAGAGGAGGGCAGCGCCAAGCACCACCATGGGTAAGTTGTTTGGTTCCATCGTCTCCCTTTCTTTGAATCCCTTTCGCGGTCCCAGTACCAAAGCTAAAGCCAATGCCGAAACACCGGCATTTATATGAACTACGGTGCCACCGGCAAAATCAAGAGCCCCCAGTTTAGCTAGCCATCCCCCACTTCCCCATACCCAATGTGCCACTGGGCAGTAGACCAGAGTAAACCATAAGGCGGAAAAGATGAGCAAGGCGCTGAATTTAATACGTTCTACTACGGCTCCGGTGATGAGAGCCACAGTGATAATAGCAAACGTGGTCTGAAATGCCATGAAAACTAGATGAGGGACAGTGCTTGCATACACAGATGAAGGATCCTGTCCTACACCTTTAAGGCCAAGCCAGTCGAGTCCCCCGATGATGCCACTTTTGTCCGGGCCAAAGCTTAAACTATAGCCGTAAAGGATCCAGAGAACAGATACCATAGCAATGATGGCGAAGCTCATCATTATAGTGGCAAGAACATTTTTCTTTCTCACCATGCCGCCGTAGAATAAGGCCAGGCCCGGCGTCATAAGCCACACCAGCGCTGTTGATATCAACATCCAGGCAGTGTTACCTGTATCAATAGACATTTGAAATCTCCTTTCTAAATATCGTTGTCCCCATCTTGACCTTCAATGGGTTCGTCTGCTCTCTCTTCGGTATCTCCTTCGCTTTCTTTCTCATCAGTATGTCCCTCACCGGGAAGCGGTTGACCAGAAATACCTCTGGCTAGCCTGGGTGATAAGGCTCTCCATAGCTTTATAGTCTCGCATATGTCCATGCTCATTTTTAGGCAAATGATAAAAGCTTGATGTTTCCAGAATATTACGAGCAGGTTAAATTTGTGTTACAAAGGGGGTTAGACGTTCTCCTTGAATCTATAGCCTATGTTCCTCACGGTGTCGATAAAAGAGTGACTTCTATCCTCGATCTTGCCCCTCAATCTCCTGATGTGCACATCTACAGTTCTGTCTCCACCGTAATAATCCCATCCCCAAACCTTAGCAAGCAGGGCATCACGAGTGAAAACCTTTCCTTTATTGCTGGCTAGAAACTTAAGTAGCTGATACTCCTTGAAAGTAAGCACTATTGGCTCGCCACCAAGTGACACCTCGTACTTGGCTGAATCTATAACCAGGTCGCCACACTTCATTATCTCTTTGCTATCCAGGTCATTTGTTTGCCGCAGGATTCGCTTTATCCTCACTACCACCTCATCTAGGTTCCAGGGCTTGACAACAAAATCATCCAAGCTGAAGTCAGAATCGAGGTTATCAATTATCTCTCTGGAAACGAGGCCAATGAGCGGTATATTCACCTCTGACCTGATTCTACGGGACAGGCTCAATGTCTTTGAATCAAACCTTGCTGGTAGTATATCCAGGAGTACCAGATGAGGGGGATTGCCACGCTCCGCTTGCAACTGTTCAACCGTCTTTTCATTACAGGGAACCACCGAGCAACTAAAGCCTTTGTGAGCAAGCCCCGACCTTAGTCCTCTTATCTGCTCGCTGTCATCAGCTACAATGAATATTCTAAACACGGCTGTCCTCTCTCCATTTTAGTAGGCGTAAAGTCTGCCGTAGGGGCGGAGATAAAGAGGGAAGAGTTTAGCGAACTTATGATACAATATTTCCTCAGCGTCATAGCTAAAATGCTGGGCGAATTCGCCTACGAGTTGCTTCAGGACCAAACGGTCCTTTTCATCGAGTTCAGCAATACCTACCTCCTTGCCCAGTTGAAAATCTTTAACACTCCCTCTCAAATAGATGACGCCACCATGCATTCCAGTGCCGATAAACTTGCCCTGAACTTGTTTCAGGGGACATTCGCCTTCACCAAGGCTTCGCCCATTCACTTTGTTCAGGGCAGGCTCTTGAGGGCTCAAGCCCGAAGGGTTCAGACCCAGTATAATCAAAACACCACCGGCCATGTATTCGCCTAAGAAGTCCTGGGCAGTGCCACCGATAACCAGCACAGGCTTCTTATCCTGATACTCTTTCATATGGATGCCAGCGCGATAGCCAACATCATCCCGGACAAAGATCTTCCCACCTCTAGCTGATAAGCCAGTAATGTCCCCAGCATGGCCATGAATGATTATTTCGCCGCTGTTCATGGTATTGCCACAGCCATCTTGAGCATTGCCGTGGACAATGATCCTGGGACCATCCATGAAGGCCCCCAGGTCATTACCGGGAACGCCAAATATCTCAATATCTACTGGCCTGTCCAGGTCGGTACCGATGTATCTCTGCCCATAAACATTATGGAGCTCGATTCTCTTGGTGCCATTTGAGACTAGCTCCCTTAGCCTGGCATTAAGCTCCCGATAGTAAACGCCAGCGGCATCTATTCTTAGTGTTGGAGATTGAGGAGGAGACGCCAAGGGAGAGGATATTCGTGTCGCAATGACATTTGGGGCTTTTTCTTCTGTCATTTTAACTCCCCACCATCTTTACTCCCAGA
>MNYE01000036.1:0-5420 GCA_001873005.1 Dehalococcoidia bacterium CG2_30_46_9 | reverse complement strand
AAGCCCGATGCCCCTAAGGTGTAAACGGTTGCCGCGCAGGCTCTCCACGGCGTTGACTCCCAGACCACCAAGTATATCCTTAATCTCAATGCTCCAGCCACGAAGCAGGTTAGCTAGCCGGCGGGCACCAATCTCAGGATTCACCCTCTTCGTCAGGCGGAGGTCAGTAGTACAGATGCCCCAGGCACACTTGCCGGTATGGCATTGTTGGCAGACAGTGCAACCCAAGGCAACTAAGGCTGCTGTACCGATGTAAACAGCATCGGCACCTAGAGCAATGGCCTTGGCTACATCACCACTATTTCTGATACCACCAGAGACCACAATGGAAGCTTGATTTCGAATGCCCTCCTGGCGCAAACGGCTATCCACTGAAGCCAGTGCCATCTCAACAGGGATCCCTACATTGTCCCGAATGATCTTGGGAGCGGCGCCAGTAGCTCCCCTTAGACCATCAAGAACAATGATGTCAGCGCCAGCTCGGACCATGCCGCTGGCAATCGCGGCTGAGTTGTGCACAGCGGCAATCTTCACCGATATCGGCTTAGTATAGTTTGTTGCCTCCTTCAGAGCATATATAAGCTGCGCCAGGTCCTCAATGGAGTAGATATCATGCTGCGGTGCCGGCGATAGGGCGTCGGTGCCCTGGGGAATCATCCGGGTCAACGATACCTCGGCACTTACCTTCTCTCCTGGAAGGTGTCCACCAATTCCAGGCTTGGCACCCTGGCCAATTTTAATCTCGATTATTTTGGCCACATCGAGGTACTCAGGATGGACACCAAAGCGTCCCGACGCTACCTGAACGATAGTATTATTGCCATACCTGTATAGCTTGGGGTGAAGCCCTCCTTCACCAGTGTTCCACAGGGTACCCATTTCAGTGGCTGCTCTGGCTAGTGACTCGTGCACGTTCAGGCTTACCGCGCCATAGGACATGGCAGCAAACATCACGGGAACCTCCAGTTTTACCTGGGGAGCTAGTTCTGTCTTCAGGTTGAAAGAACCCGGTTCGCCCTGAACTTGATTCAGGGCAACTTGGTCGGGTTTTCGCCCCAGATAAGTGATAAGCTCCATTGGCTCACGGAGTGGGTCAATGGATGGGTTGGTCACCTGGCTGGCGTTAAGCACCAGATGGTCCCAGTAAATGCGCTGGCCTTTGTCATCGCCCATCCCGGTAAGGAGTACCCCACCAGTCTCTGCTTGCTTAAGGATATCCTCAATAACCTCGGGACGCCAGTTATAGTTCTCCCGATAGTCTAGTGGGTTTCGGCTAATAGTCAGCGCCCGGGTAGGGCAAAAGAGCACGCAGCGATGGCACCCGACACAGTTCTCCTCTCGACTCCTTACCTCGCCGTCTTCGGTATCATAGTAGTGGGTGTCAAAGGTACACTGGTTGACACAAACCTGACACTGTATACATCGCTCAGAGTCTCTTCTTACTAAAAATTTTGGTGCCAAATAGGTCTTCACTGCTCTCCCCTTATCCTGAATTAAGTTCAGGACGTATCGGAATTCCCCGTCTTGCCAGGTATTCCTTTGTCTCTCGGATGGAGTAAATTCCGTAGTGGAAGATGCTGGCTGCCAAAACTGCATCCGCTTTGCCTGAGACCAGTGCTTGATACAGGTCTTCTGGAGTGCCAGCACCACCACTGGCAATAACCGGCACGCTAACCACTTCAGAAACAGTGCGGGTAAGTTGGGTGTCATATCCTGCCCGATGTCCATCGGCATCCATGCTGGTAAGCAACACTTCGCCAGCACCGAGTGCTACTGCCCGCCTTGCCCAATCGAGAGCGTCAAGCCCACTGGGTTTCTGGCCACTATGGGTATAGACTTCCCACTTAGGTTGCCCTGAACTTGATTCAGGGCTTCCATCCACTCGTTTGGCATCTATCGCGACCACAACGCATTGGCTGCCGAATTTATCAGCGCTTTTTCTAATCAAGTCGGGACTAAACACAGCTGCCGTGTTTATTGAGACCTTATCCGCTCCGGCCAACAACATACGTCGCATATCACTAATGCTGCGCAGGCCACCACCCACAGTCAGCGGTATAAACACCTTCTCTGAGATACGCTCCACAATATCAACCATAGTGTCACGTCCTTCAGGTGTAGCCATTATGTCCAGAAAGACCAGTTCATCAGCACCTTCTTTGTAGTAGAAACTGGCTAGCTCCACCGGGTCACCAGCATCGCGTAACGCGATAAAGCTTTTTCCTTTTACTACCCGGCCCTCTTTCACATCAAGGCAAGGGATAATTCTTTTGGTCAGCATTTCATCACTCAGTTATCAGCTATTAGCTATCAGTTATTATCTGTAGGTTGCGGCTGGGGATTGCCACGCTTCCCCTTCCCCTGAATCTAGTTCAGGGTCATGGCTTCGGCTCACCGCAACTTTCAGCCTGCCTACAACCGGCTCGCCACCCATAGGAATCCACGCTCGGTCCAGTTCAGAACATATCAGGCGGATAGCAGACTCCTCAGACGAAAGATACAACATGTCACCCCTTTCTCCAACGGTTAGGGGTCGTAACCTGATACGGTCGGTCAACCCGATCATTTCACCATGATGAGCAACTATTACCGTAAACGGCCCGTTTAAGAGTAAGCTACCATATACCTGACGCAGAGCTCGCATTAGCTTCTGCCTGTCTAGTGGCATACGTTCGATATCACTCCAGAAGGGTGGTGCCAGTATCTTGGCTACTATCTCTAGTGGTAGATTGTGCCGGCGCATGAGCAAGTCAACAGCATACGCCACTACTTCAGTATCTGTTTGCATCGTGCAATGATAGCCGAACTGTTCTAAGTAGCGGCGATTTATACCATAGGATGAAATCTCACCATTATGAACCACTGTCCAGTCCAGAATACAGAATGGGTGAGCACCACCCCACCAGCCAGGCGTATTGGTGGGGAATCTCCCATGTGCTGTCCACAGGTAACCGGTATATTGCTCAAGGCAGAAGTAGTCAGCTATCTCCTCAGGGTAGCCTACGCCCTTGAATACAGCCATATTCTTACCACTGGAAAAGACAAAGCTATCGCACAACCGCGTATTTATCTCCATCACCCTGTCCACAATGTAATCATCCTCCGAATTCCCTGAATTAAGTTCAGGGCGATGCCGACCTATCTCAAGAAAGTAGCGCCATACCACTGGAGGGTTCGCAATCCTTGGTGTTGGTCGGGTTGGCACCTCCTCTTGGTAAGTTATATCAAAATTTGCCTGGAGAAATGCCTCTGTTTCTTGCTGTCCCTTCTGACTGAGGTACATAATGTGGAAGGCATAGAAGTCAGCATATTCGGGGTATAGGCCGTAGATAGCAAATCCGCCACCCAGACCATTGCCGCGGTCATGCATATTGGCAATAGCCCTGATGACACCCTCTCCGGAGAATCTCCTGCCTGAAGTATCCATGGCTCCAAATATGGAGCAGGCGTCAATTATCTTGTCATCCTGGTAAGGGTCACTTACTCGTCTAAGGTCTTTCATGGCAGTTCCTCCTAGAATGCGAATGCTACTCGCCTACGAGCATCTCCTCAGGCTGTTTCACAGAAGTTACCAATGAGGCTGACATTGATGGTGGTATTGCTAATCGCGGTCGCCAGATCTCTTCAGGAAGAGAACTCAGACCAAAATCGTCACCAACCAGAGCTTGCTTAAAGCTGTCGACATTTACCCTGTCCTTCATCAAATTGTAGATAATGCCTGACTTCTCAATGTCACCACTGAAGACCATACCTACTATCAGCCGGTCCTTTAATACCACCTTCTTGTAGACATGGTCGTGCTTGGAGCTAATTACTTCGTAGCTATCATCGGGTGGGATTACCATGCCTGCCGAGACAATATTTATTCCAAAGTATTTCATGGCATTC
The DNA here is from genome assembly GCA_001873005.1 of Dehalococcoidia bacterium CG2_30_46_9. Classification (GTDB taxonomy): domain Bacteria; phylum Chloroflexota; class Dehalococcoidia; order GIF9; family AB-539-J10; genus CG2-30-46-9. The sequence goes on along the minus strand of MNYE01000036.1, from coordinate 1,532 downwards.
ATTGCTGTCCCACCCTGATACTCAGTTGGAATACCAGCCATATTTAAGCCAGCAATCCTTCCTCCCAGGTAGGCATTAGGCCAGATAGGAGTGAGCCGATTCTCACCGTAGACGAAATCATAAGCCTCGGCCACATCCCCGCAGGCGTAGACATCAATCCTAGATGTGGCCATATGGCGGTCAACGACTATGCCACGGTTTGTCTTTATCCCGCTTTCAGACACGAGTTCAACGCGTGGCTGAACGCCAATAGCTACAATTACCACCTCACAGGGTATCGGTCGGGTGTCATCTAGGTCGACACCAGTGCCCTGAACTAGATTCAGGGTGCCGATATTGCCCACCGTATGCCCGGTTATTATTTCAACGCCAGCCTGTGTCAGAGCCTTCTCCTCCAGAGCGGATGCCTCTTCATCAAGGATGGTGCTTAGAACCCGTTCCTTCATCTCAACGATTTTAACCTCAACCCCTCGCTTTACCAGTGCTTCAGTTACACTCACCCCAATGAGACCACCGCCAATGACAACAGCTCTCACCTTCCTCCGGCCCTGAACTTGTTTCAGGGGATTCAGGAACTCGTCGATTGCCTTGGCATCATCGAGCTTTGTGAAGGTGAAGACTCCTTTTAACCCGATACCATCTATCTTGGGAACAATAGGTAAGCCGCCGGTGGCAAGCAGTAATTTCTGCCAAGTTAGCGTTCGTCCGCTTTTCCCCTGAACTTGTTTCAGGGTCACAATATACTCATTGAAATTGACCTGCATTACTTTCTCACCGAAGACAGTTTGGATGTTGCTCTTCTCGTAGAAATCGGGTGGGCGAAATAGCATCCTCTCCAGAGGACACCTGTTAACCAAGTACTCTGAGATGAGTGGCCTCGAGTACGCGGGATAGGGCTCATCGGAGATGATAGTGATTGCGCCAGCCTTATCCACCTCACGGATAGCTTCAGCAGCACCGATACCACCGGCAGAGTTCCCGATAATCAAATACTTCGTTTTCTCTATCTTTGCCATCTGTTCCCACACGCCCCTTGCCAAATAAGGTGGGTTGAGGGGAGGGCCTCCTTTTCTCTATAAACCTCTCCCTCTGCTTACCTTCGCTCCTAGGGCAATTTTGATGAAATTGTCATAGATCTTGAGCCCGACCTCACCACTCTTTTCCGGGTGAAACTGAGTCGCTACCAAATTGCCTTGGGCAATAACACTGCATATCGAGACACCATATTCGGTTTCGCCGGCAACCAGCGACCTATCATTCGGCTCGACATGATAGCTGTGCACAAAGTAGAAGTCAGCTTCATCAGGTATGCCACTGAAAATTGGGTGAGAAATCTTTTGCTTTACCTGATTCCAGCCCATGTGAGGAATCTTTAACCCGGGAGGAAGCCTGCGTACCGTTCCGTGGATAATATCTAGACACTCGTGCCAACCGCCCTCTTCGGTGACTGTAAACAAAATCTGTAGCCCAATACAAACACCGAAGAAGGGTCGGCCCTCGGCAATAAAGTGCCGAATCGGGCTGACCAGTCC
>MNYE01000080.1:8985-23449 GCA_001873005.1 Dehalococcoidia bacterium CG2_30_46_9 | reverse complement strand
CTGGGCAAATCCCTCTCTAAAAATGGCATAGCTTGCTGGACAAATTCCTCCCGGCTCAATTTACGCAAATAAACGCCATTCATCCATTCCAGCTTATCTTTATTAAAAATAGCTGCTGTTTTGCTTATCCTTTCCAGGGAAAAATGCTCTATCAACTCTTCTCTATTTAGTATCTCGGTACGGTCATCGAGTGACCAACCAAGCAATGCTAGGAAATTTATTATGGTGTTAGGGAGGTAACCTTGTTTTTGATACTCATTTATGGCTGTAGCACCATGTCTCTTAGAAAGCTTGGTTCTGTCGGCTCCCAGAATCATGGGTAAGTGAGCAAATTGTGGTGGTTGCCAGTTTAAGGCTTGATAGAGCAGTATATGGCGAGGAGTGCTGGACAGCCATTCATCAGCCCTAAGGACATGGGAAATAGTCATTAGATGGTCATCTACTACGCTGGCGAGGTGATATGTTGGATAGCTATCTGATTTGAGTAAGACAAAATCGTCCAGAGTATCATTCCTAAAGGCTATTGAGCCACGAATCAAGTCGTGGAAGGTAGTTTCCCCCTCGAGAGGTGTTTTGAAGCGAACTACGGGGATAATGCCTATTGCCTCTAGTCTAGCTTTTTCCTGCTGTGGCAAATTTCGACAGCGTCCATCATACTTTGGCGGCTGCTTTCGTTTTGTTTGTTCCTGACGCATTGTCGCTAATTGCTCTGGAGAGCAATAGCAAAGATAAGCGTGGTCATCTTTAAGCAAACTATTGGCGATTTCTTGATAAATGGGTAATCGCTGTGATTGGAAGTAAGGTCCTTCATCCCAGTCCAGCCCCAGCCAGTGCAAGCTATCTAATATTGCTTCTATTGCCCCCTCAACTTTGCGAACAACATCAGTATCTTCAATACGTAAGATGAACTTGCCCTTGTGATGACGGGCAAAGAGCCAGTTGAACAAAGCTGTCCTGATATTTCCTAAATGTGGATGTCCTGTAGGACTAGGTGCAAAGCGAACCCTGACTTGTGTTTCTAACTCGGATAGCATTACGGTATGTCTTTTAGCAAAAATGTCCTGAACTTAATTCAGGATTACTTAGAGAGAACTCGTTGTAACTCCTTCAACTGTTGTAGGCGCTTCTTAAGTCTTTGGACGAGCTGTTCTGCCTGTTTCAAGACTTTTTCGATATCTTCTATCTCTGCGGTTATCTTAAATAGAGTTTCGTTTTTTCGTTCGCCTAGCCCAGCCTCAAAACTGGCTAACTTCTCAATCTCGGTTTCTGCCGTTAGATGGGATAGGGGCTCGTTTTCTCTTCCTATTTGCTCTCCGCTGGCTTCTTGAAATTTCAATCTATTAACCTCCTTACCCTGAACTTGTTTCAGGGTTGCCGCAATATACCATATTTTATTACCTTCAAGCAAGTCTCAATCCTGAACTTGATTCAGGATACCGGCAAGGGATTGCAAGGCTTGTTCCAGATCCGGGGGTAAAGGGGAGGTGAATTCTCGGTATTGGTTAGTTGAGAGAAGGCAGAAACCCAAGCGATAAGCATGGATAAATTGTCTATTAAGAAAAGTTGCCTTCACACCGTAGACTGGGTCACCAACCACAGGGTAGCCAATGGCTGACAGATGTACTCTAATCTGATGTGTACGCCCTGTTAAAGGAATTACTTCAAGCAGAGTGTAGTTACCCAAGTATTCCCTAACTTTATATTCGGTCTTAGCCTCTTTCCCTTTTTCTACTATGGTCATACGCTTGCGATGGTAGGTATCTCGACCTATAGGGGCATCGATTATTCCTTGTTTTGGGGATACTTTGCCTTGTACCAGAACAAGGTATTCCTTTTTTACCGTGCGATTTTTAAATTGCTCAGCTAGATACCTCCGAGAAAAGTCATTCTTAGCAATGACAATGAGTCCTGATGTATCCTTATCCAGTCTATGGACTATACCTGGACGCATTGAGTTACTACTCCTGGCTATGCCAGGGCAATGGGATAGGACGGCGTTAACTAAAGTATGATCGGGATGCCCCGGAGCAGGGTGTGTAGTTAATCCAGCAGGTTTATCTATGACTATTATCTCTTTATCTTCGTAAATTATGGTAAGGGGGATTGGTTCGGGTGGAGGATGGGTAGATGAGGTAGGGAGTGTCACTGTTATTCTATCAGCTTCACTTAATTTTTGGCTCGCTTTTGTGCTTCGTCCATTTACCAGAATATAGTTTTGATTAATTAATTTCTTTATGTAGGAACGAGAAAATTGAGGGAGAGTTTGAACTAAGTATTTATCCAGGCGAATGCCCGGCATAGGTGTGACAAGCTCAATTGTCTCCCCTGAATTAAGTTCAGGGTTTGCTGTGTCTATGTTCATATACCTTGCTGAATAATCCGGAACGATATAGAGAATAAATAAAGGTGAGGATTCCTATTACTATAGCGGTGTCAGCGATGTTGAAGGTATACCAATGGAAGAGGTTTCCTAAATGGACATCAATAAAGTCCGTGACGTAGCCAAAGCGGAGACGATCAATTAGATTGCCTAGAGCACCGGCCAAAATCAAACCAGTAGATACAAAACTCAGAGTTGTAGTTCTGTATAAGTGACGGAGGAACAGGAGGATAATAACCAAGCTAGTTATAGTAATGCTGATGAGTAGGAAAGTTTGATTGGCAAGTAGTCCGAAGGCAGAGCCGTAATTTTTGACATAAACGAAATCAAGAAACTCTGGTAATAACTCTATTATCCAACCCACCTCCATTTTTGCATTGTTTCTAACCCATGATTTGCTTAACTGGTCAAGCGCAAGGACTAAAGCAGCGACAACTACAAATAGCGCTATTTTTCCTCTATCTTGTTCCTTTTGCATCCTTTGCCTGGCGTGCTTTGCAGTCCAGGCACAAATTTGCTTGAGGCAAAGCCTCAAGACGAGCTTCTTCTATGGCTTTGCCACAGGAGTCACATAATCCATAGGTGCCTGCTTGGTATTTTTGTAAAGCACGCTCTATCTCAGCGAGAGAAGCTCTTAATCTTTTTTCCAAAGCCATTCTTTTCTCCAGTTCCAGGGCTCCTTCTGCTTCTTCCTCCCTTTTGCCAAAAGGACTGCCTTCTCTTCTCTCCGCTTGTGGTTGAGCGTGAGCCATCAACAGGTCTAGCTTTTCTAATATTTGTATTTTTCCTTTCTTTAGCCTTTCATAAAGCTTGGTGAAATCAGCCACTTCGTACCTCCCTAGATGTCTTTACAGCTATTTACGCTATATTAAACTTCCGCGCAAACAAAAGTTTTTTGGAAATAGTTATCTATATAGAATAGCTTGTTTAAAAAGCTTTTCTAATGTTGGGATGTAAGGCAACCCCCACTTTTTCTATAGACGCGTGTCTGAGTTTGTTGAGTTCCTTTTGCCTTTCCTCAAACTCAATTCTAGAGTAAAGTTTTTCCGGATGCAAGTAAATATCGTCTACATATCTTATTGCTGTTGGTATTTTAAAGCCTGTAGGTGAATCAATCCAATCCTCTAAGCCACCCCTTAACAAGGAATCCAGTATCGCCAGAGTAAATTCCAACCTGATGTCTCGGGAATATTGACCCTCACCTACCTCTCCAGTATTTATTAAGTAGTAATTTAAGTAAGGAAGATGTTTTAATATTTCATAAAATATATTGGCATGTTTGGCTCTGTTGCCAGCAACAAAGGGGTCGTAGAAAAACTCACTTCTGATTTTCCCTGCTTGAGTAGGGTCACCGGCGGAGGATTCCATTGCCTGTCCTAGAATCATCAGGGCTACTGCTTGCTCTAAAGTTAATTTTGCTATTGCCGGAATCAATGGTCCTCGGGTAATAAGTATCAAATTATCAATCCTATCAACATCAATATAAGGGCTGGCATGCATGAAATTTCTTCTTAATATGACTGCTCTACCGTTTGATGTCCTTTGGAAATTGTAAAAGTCAAGGTCTCCGTCCTCAGTCACATAAACATTTTCACACATAGTGTCCGGTTTGAGTAAGCCATAATATATTTCAACTTGTTCCCCGGGGTTGATGCCCTCTGTTTTGACAAACACTCCTCCAGCTTCAAAGCCATAAAAGGAGCCGTCTGGCATGAGAGTTCCGCCATCGTCTTGGATAAGCCAGGATTTTTCCTTCCCCTTTCTTGCCAGAATTTTGCAGCTTGTGGTTGTTTTGCCATTAGCTGACAAAGCGAGAAGCAGTGTCCTTACATTCCGGTATTCTCCGCGTGTTGATTGGAGATAATCTTCCCGGCAAGCAGCATGCAGGAAAATGCCGCCCCTCCTTGTTTTAGCCGCCCAATCATCGGCGGCGAAAACTCCTTTCTTATATTCACCGATATAATTGCCATTCCTAACTATTTTGATAACTTTACCGCCCTCAAGCATAGCCAACCTTATAGTGATGTCTTTTTGGGGAAGCGGTTTAGACTTATTAGCTTCGAAAGCCTCATCAGCAAACATTATGATTTCGTATGTTGGTTGGTTGACTTTTTCTTTTACCGGCAAGAAAAGATGTCCTCCGCCGTAGGCAACATGGGCAAACCATTCCGGAATAATCAACCTCACTGTTGTTTTGCTATTTTCATTGCCTACAATTCTATCTATGGAAATTAGCTTTCCTTTAGCCAATGCCTGCTCACATTGAGCTAGTAGCTTTAGCTCCCCCTCACCAAAAGATTGGTCAACACTGTTCTTGGTAAACATTGCTGCCCGGGAAGAAGGTTCGCTCTCGGCAACATAGTTTCCATATATGGTTTTCCTGACCCCAGGCTCTTTCTCTACCAGCAACCTCAATTCCTCTTCACTGGGGTTATCTATTAATCTGCCTTCGTCGGCTGCCTTTTTCCTGATTCTATCAGTAGTTCGGGCAAATTCTTCTAAATCAAAGGTTGGCATCATTCCAAAGTCAAAAATCAAAGATCAAAGATCAAAGATCATTTTTAACTTTTGCATTTTAATCTTTGATTTTCTTTATACCTCACGAAATTCCCCCTCTACTGTCCCTCCCTCTTCGGGTCCCTTGCCACCGCCTTCTTTACCCGGCGGGGGTTGCTGATACACTGAGGCCCCAATCTTTTGCATAGCTTGCGATAAATCTTGCATAGCACTACGGATAGAGCTTATGTCTTTTCCCTGGAGAGCGGAGCGCACATTGGCTATCTTAGACTCTGTTTCCTGTTTCACATCTCCTGGTATCTTATCTCCGTAATCCCGGAGAGTTTTTTCTGCGGTGTAAGCTAGGTTATCAGCAGAATTGCGTAGTTCTGCTTCTTCCTTGCGTTTGACATCCTCAGCAGCATGCATTTCTGCCTCTCTGCGCATCTTCTCCACCTCTTCTTTACTCAGTCCACTGGAGACAGTGATGGTGATTTTTTGTTCTTTGCCGGTGCCTTTGTCGCGGGCAGCGACTTTAAGGATGCCATTAGCGTCTATATCGAATGTTACGTCAACCTGAGGTAAGCCTCGTGGCGCAGGCAAAATGCCATCAAGAATGAAGCGCCCTAAAGTCCGGTTGTCTGTGGCCATAGGTCGTTCGCCCTGAAGGACATGGATTTCCACGCTTGGCTGGTTGTCGCTAGCTGTGCTAAAGATCTGGCTCTTTGAGGTAGGAATGGTGGTATTGCGTGTAATGAGGGGTGTGGCTACTCCTCCTAAAGTCTCTATACCCAAGGTTAGCGGTGTGACGTCAAGGAGAAGGACTTCCCCTACTTCACCTTTAAGCACCCCAGCCTGAATAGCTGCCCCCATAGCCACAACCTCATCAGGATTAATCCCTTTGGATGGTTCTTTGTGAAAGAACTGTGTCACTTTTTCTTGGACTAAAGGCATTCTAGTTTGGCCACCTACCAGAAGAACCTCGTTAATCTGGGCTGGAGTTAACTTAGCGTCTTCAATCGCCTGGCGACAGGGCTCAAAAGTCTTCTCCACCAAATCCATGACCAGTTGTTCCAGTTTGGAGCGGGTCAAGGTGATATTAAAATGCTTTGGCCCTGAGGCGTCAGCGGTAATAAAGGGAAGGTTTATATCAGTCTGTTGCACCGTTGAAAGCTCAATCTTTGCTTTTTCGGCTGCCTCCCTTAGCCGTTGTATTGCCATGCGGTCACGCCTTAGATCAATCCCTTGATCCCGCTTAAATTCGTCACAGAGCCATTCAATGATACACTGATCAAAGTCATCACCACCTAAGTGAGTATTACCGTTAGTAGACTTGACCTGGAAAGTGCCTTCGCCTATCTCCAGAATGGAGATATCAAATGTGCCGCCACCAAGATCATATACCGCAATTATTCCCTCTTTTTTCTTATCCGAGCCATAAGCTAGGGCAGAGGCAGTAGGCTCATTAATGATACGAATGACATTCAATCCAGCAATTGTGCCGGCATCTTTGGTTGCCTGGCGCTGGCTATCATTAAAATAAGCTGGCACTGTAATCACTGCCTCTGTTACCTTTTCGCCAAGGTATGCTTCAGCGTCAGCCTTAAGTTTTTGTAATATCATTGCCGATATTTCCTGAGGTGTGTATTCCTTTCCACCCATGACCACTCTGACTTCGTTATTAGGACCACGAGTTACCTTATAAGACACGCGAGCAGCATCCTCCTCTACTGGTAATTCCCTTCCTGATGGTTCCCCCCACTTTCTTCCGATTAAGCGCTTGATGCTATAGATAGTGTTTTCTGAATTAACAATAGCCTGGCGTTTGGCTATTTGCGCTACTAACCGCTCTCCATTCTTGCTTATTGCTACTACCGAAGGGAACAAGTTTGAACCTTCCGCGCTAGGGATAAGTTTAGGTTTCCCACCTTCCATAATGGCAATTTCGCTTAATGTTGTTCCTAGATCAATACCTACCGCTTTAGTCATATTATTCCTCCTTTTCCTCTCGGGTATTATTCTCCTCTTGACCTTTGCCTACCATAACTATACTGGGACGAAGCAGCTTGTCCTTAAACTTATAACCTTTGCGAATTTCCTCAATAATTATACCTTCTTCTCCTTCTTGCTGCCCGGCTGCTTCATGCAGAAAAGGATCAAATGGTTCCCCTTTAGCCTTGATTTCAGCTAGCCCTTGTGCTCCTAAGATGGTTTTAAACTTATTATAGATGAGTTTTATGCCCTCAGTCCAACTGGAGTTACTAAGTTGAGCCGGCAGGGAGGTAAAAGCTCTCTCAAAATCATCCAGGATGGCTAACAGGTTCAGAATAAGCGTCTTATTGGCAAACTCAATTATCTCTGATTTTTCTTGTTCAGCACGTTTTCTGTAGTTATCAAGGTCGGCTTGAGTTCTTTGCCAGTTAGCTAAATACTTCTCCGCCTCATTTTTTTCTTCAGCTAAAGCTTGTTTAAGCGTTTCCATATCCACGGCTTGTTCAATTTTCGCCTCAGTCAACTCGTTATTAGTAGCCAATTTAAACTCTCCTCAAACATACTGGGTCACTTTGTTACTCAGTAATGTTGTAAGGTAGTTAAGCCAAGAGATGCTTCTGCCATAATCCATTCGTTTTGGTCCCACTACACCAAGGAGACCACTAATCTTATCAGGGATTCCATATTGACCGATTATCAGGCTTAAATCTTGTAGCGCTGCCTCGGGATTTTCTTCACCAATTATTATTCTCATCTCCCCGTGGCCAAGTGTCCGATAAGATATTTTCTCAAGCCAATCTTCGCTCTCTAATACTCCCACTATAGCGGGCAATTTCGGGTTGTTAAACAACTCAGGCTGGCTCAGCAACAGGCGCAGTCCTTCGAGGTAAGGCTTACCATATGCCCGCTTATCTTCAGCCGCCATCATTTCGGCTAAACTCATAGATATCTGTTCTTCCTCAGGAGAAAGTTCTGCTTTGCTAGCTAGAATCTGGCTGCTGTCTATCCCAGCATAGAGAGCATTAAATTTGTTAGCCAGTTTTGTTAACTCGCTTTGAGGGAGCGCTCTATTAAGAGATAAGGTTTTTTGTGTTATTTTCGTTTCATATAGAACCAAGATTAGCAAAGCTAAAAAATCTTGTATTGATACTATGTCTAAATGTTTGAAATAGTGACGGGTTGCCTTTGGGGAAGTTACTACTGCCATATTGCGAACCAGGCGTGATAGAAGCGCTGCCGCCACTTTTACCCATTCTTCCATTTCCTCCTGTGCTTGCTGGAATAGCTGGAAAACAAGGTGTTGCTCTGCTAGCGAGAGTTCAACATCTTCACTTATTGATTCCACATAATAGCGGTAGGCTTTGTCAGTGGGTATACTGCCGGCTGAAGTATGGGGATGCGTGATATATCCCTCTTGTTCCAAGTAGGCCATGTCATTACGAATAGTAGCCGGACTTACCTTCAAGCCATGTTTATTCACAATAGCTTTTGAAGCCACAGGCTTTGCCCCAACGATATAGTCGGCTATTATTACTCTAAGGATAGTTTTTTCCCTTTCTGTAAGAGTCAATTAGCACTCTCCTTTTCCGATTGCTAATTAATAGTAAGGTACCATCATTAGATATATACTGTCAACAGAATTTAAGTTGGCACCTATAGCACCATCGCCAAAAGTGGCTTAACAATGATACTAATGCTAAAATAATAAGAATTTTTCTTATGGAGAAAGAAATGGCGCTTGTTGAAGAGAAAGAAGCTAGGGTAGAGTTAATCAACCATGGCAAAATAACCTGGGTCTATATAGAAAAGCCTACGACGAAAGAGGCAGAATACCTGGGTCAGCACTTCAACTTTCATCCCCTCGATTTAGATGATATCCTGAGTCGCATACAACGTCCCAAGATAGATGAATACGAAGATTATCTTTTCCTCGTCCTTCATTTTCCCGTATTTGATAAAGAAAGTCAGGTAACAAAGCCTAGCGAAGTAGATGTCTTCATTGGGGAAAACTACGTTGTTAGCGTGCATTGTTCCGGTAATTTAAAGCCGCTTACAGCATTTTTCCGCCTATGCCAGAGCGACGAGAAAAGTCGGCAAACTTATATGGGACGAAGCTCGGGGTTCCTTCTTTACCACATTCTCAACAGGTTAACCGATTACTGTTTCCCTATACTCGATAAAGTAACAGAAAGCATCGAAGCAATAGAGGATACTATTTTTACTCGAACTACTCCAGAAACTGTTCGCCGTATTTCCTGGATTCGGCGAGACCTTATTTCCATCCGCCGCATTATCCATCCCCAGATTGCCGTGATTGAGACTCTGGAGAGAGAAGAATATCCTTTCTTCAAGGAGGATCAGGAGGTTTATTTTGGTAATATTGCCGACCATTTTCGCAAGCTCTGGGATGGGTTTGAAGACTGTAAGGAAGTTGTGGACGGACTAGCTGATACCAGCAATTGGCTAACCTCGCATCGCATTCAGGAAACAATGAGAGTGCTAACTATTGTCATGGGTTTGGTCGCACTTCCTACCTTAGTGTCCGGCATTTTTGGTATGAATATTTCTCTGCCTGGTGGAGCAATTCATGGTAGCTTCTTACCTTTGGGCATTTTGTCAGCCATTATGGCATTTATGAGTTTTGTAATGTTCATGTGGCTTCGACATCGGCATTTGCTATAAAGAATATGCTAGCTACGTCTAAAGAAACCACGGAGATTAAATTCATAGCTGACAATAATGTTGGCAAGCTGGCTAAACTACTGAGGATGCTTGGCTATGATACTCTGTTCTTCAGTCAAAGGGATGATAATGAAATGATCAGAATTGCTCTTAAAGAAAGCCGAGTTATTTTAACTAGAGATACTCAAATTATGGAGAGGCGTTTAGTCCAAGATGGTAAGTTAAAGGTCATACTTATCAGGCAGGACAATCCAAAAGTACAACTACATGAGACGATAAGGACTTTGAACCTACAATACTTCAGGCCCTTTTCTTTATGTCTTGAGTGTAATCAAGCACTCATATCTCGAAGGAAGGAGGATGTGCAAAACTTGGTGCCGGTTCGGGTTCTTAACAGACAAAGCCGATACACTGAATGTCCCTTATGCCATCGTATTTACTGGGAAGGCACACACTGGCAGGCAATGGTCAAAAAGCTAGAAGACGTTGGGATGGGAAATGTTATTAGCTATTGATATTGGTAACACCAGCATTAAGTTGGGAATATTCGACGAGGATAAGCTGAAGGCCACCTGGAGTTTAGCTACCGGAATCCATCGCACTTCAGACGAGTATGGTGTGGTGTTGCTCAACCTTATGGAGCGCCAGAAATTCTTACCTTCAAAGCTTACCGGCATAGCGTTATGCGGTGTCGTCCCACCATTGGCACCTACGATTGTGGAGATGTGTCGAAAACATTTAAACATTCAACCTCTAGTAGTCGAAGCTGGCGTGAAAACTGGCATACGAATCCGTGTAGATAATCCCAGGGAGGTGGGAAGCGATAGAGTGGTAGGTGCTGTTGCTGCTCACTATCTTTATGGAAAGCCGGTAATAATTATTGATCTTGGCACTGCCACCACTTTTGATGTTGTTTCCCCGGATGGCGATTATCTTGGTGGGGCTATTGCTCCTGGTATTGGTATAGCTGTGGAGGCACTATTCACTCGTACTGCTATGCTCCCTCGAATAGAGCTGATTTGTCCCAAGCAGGTCATTGGAAGGAATACGGTGTCAGCCATGCAATCAGGCATAATTTTTGGCTATATTGGTCTCATAGAAGGTATGGTGCAAAGAATAGAGAAAGAATTGGGGGAAAAGTCTAAAGTAGTGGCTACTGGTGGCTATGCTCACGTTGTAGCCCAGGAAATACCTATAATTGAAATAGTAAACCCTGATTTAGTATTAACAGGGCTGCGTCTTATTTATGAAATGAATAGAGAAGGAAATGCTTAGTAACAAAATCGTTGTTTTGGGGGTAACAGGAAGCATTGCTGCCTATAAAGCAGCAGAGCTTGCTAGCCAGCTAACTCAGAGAGACGCAAAGGTCAATGTAATTATGACCAAAGAAGCCATCCAATTCGTATCGCCTATTACCTTCCGAGCTATCACAGGAAGGCCTGTGGTTACGGAAATGTTTGAATTAGCCTCTGAGTTCAGCATTGAGCATGTGTCTCTGGCGGAGGCTGCTGGTATAGTAGTTATTGCTCCGGCTACAGCCAATATCATTGCTAAGCTGGCTGCTGGCATTGCCGATGATATGCTATGCTGCACAGTGCTGGCTACCAAGGCACCAGTAGTTTTAGCCCCGGCCATGGATGTAAACATGTATGAAAATGTCATTACACAAGATAACCTGTCTAAACTTAAAGATCGCGGCTTTGTCGTCGTTGGGCCGGTCTCGGGCAGACTGGCTTCGGGAAAGAAAGGGTTAGGGCGATTTGCTGATGTAAGCGATATTATAGGCACTATCTGCCAGGTCTTGGGAAGAAGCGGCGATTTAGCACAAAGACGCATTGTGGTCACGGCTGGTGGTACACAAGAGCCTATTGACCCGGTTCGTTATATCAGCAACCGTTCTTCAGGCAAAATGGGCTATGCTCTAGCTGAGGCAGCACGCGACAGGGGAGCTAAAGTAACTTTGATTACAGCACCTACTTTGCTGAGCCATCCTGTTGGCGTCGAAGTAATCCATGTTGGTACTGCTCAAGAAATGTACCAGGCAGTAAAAGGTAATATCTCTCAGATAGATGCTCTTATTATGGCTGCAGCTGTCGCTGACTATCGCCCGGCAAAAGCAGTCGGAGAAAAGATAAAAAAGAGAGAGGCCGGGTTAACTCTGGAGCTAGAGCTAACAGAGGACATTCTGGGCAGTGTCAAAGGGGATTTCGTTAAGGTAGGCTTTGCTGCCGAAAGCAGTAACCTGGAGGAAAATGCCAGGCAAAAGCTACGAGAAAAGAAGCTTGACCTTATAGTAGCCAATGACATCACTGTTACTGGCAGCGGCTTTGGCGCTGACTCTAACCAGGTAACCATAATTGACCGGGAGGGGAGGATTGATAGCTTACCTCTCTTACCCAAACAAGAAGTAGCTGATAAAGTTTTAGATAAAGTAGCGAAGCTCTTAAGTAAGAGTTAACCTGTTCTTAGCAAGATTCGTGAAGAAGCGCAAGTTTGTGGTGGAGGCAACAAGAAAGGAATTGAAAAGAATTCAGTTTCTCCAGGCGTTGCGTGAGGCGGCAGGTTCCTGGAAGGATGAAGAACATCCTGAGCTTAAGGAAAAGGGGACTTACCAATGGGTAAGAGAACAGCGGGAAAGCTGAACATCAAGCAAATAGAAGCAGGGAGCAGAGGGTAGTATGCTATTGATAGATGGCTTTAGCAGGGAGAGCCAGTAAAAATGTCGGAAATTCCTAAGGCTTATGAGCCGGGCAAGATAGAAGAGAAGTGGTACGATTTCTGGCTCAAGCAAGGTTACTTTACCCCTAAAATAGACCCCGAGAAAAAGCCCTTTGTCATTATCATGCCGCCACCTAATGTCACCGGTGAGCTTCATCTAGGACATGCCTTGACTGATACCCTGGAGGACATTATGGTCAGGTGGCATAGGATGAAAGGAGAGCCGGTACTATGGCTGCCCGGATCCGATCATGCTGGCATCGCCACTCAGGTAGTTGTGGAGCAACAACTAGCTAAGCAAGGACAGACTAAGAATGACATAGGACGAGAAAATTTTGCCAAGTTAGCCTGGGAATGGGCTGATAAGAGCCGGAAGAATATTAGACATCAGCATCAAATGCTAGGAGCCTCCTGTGATTGGACGCGAGAATGCTTCACGCTAGACGAGGGTCCTAGCAGAGCAGTTCGCACTGCCTTTGTCCGCCTCTACCAGAAAGGCCTGATCTATAGAGACGAGCGGATGATAAACTGGTGCCCACGCTGTCAAACCGCTCTCTCTGACCTCGAGGTAGAGCATAAAGATACCACGGGTTATCTTTATTATATTCGCTATCCTTTAGCCAATGATAAAGCGTTTGTTACAGTAGCTACCACCCGTCCAGAAACTTTCTTTGGCGATACGGCTGTAGCAGTAAACCCCCAGGATAAGCGCTATAAAGATTTAGTGGGTAAGAGCGTGGTTCTCCCTATAATAGATAGAGAGATCCCTATTATTGCCGACGAGGCAGTTGACCCTGCCTTTGGCACCGGAGCGCTAAAGATAACTCCGGCACACGACCCCACGGACTTTGCCGTAGCTGAGCGGCATAACCTGCCACTCCTGAATATTATGAATCCCGATGCTACTATGAATGAGAATGTCGAGGCGTATAAAGGATTGGAGAGGTTTACCTGTCGAGAAAAAGTGGTAGCTGACTTGAGGGATAAAGGCTTGCTGGAGAAAATCGAGCCCTATTTCCATTCGGTGGGATACTGTAACCGCTGCCAGACGATGATTGAACCTAGGGTCAGTTTGCAATGGTTTATTCGCATACAACCTCTAGCTAAAGCAGCTATCGAAGCTGTCAAAGAGGGTAAGATCACCATAATTCCAGAGCGCTTCACCAAAATATACTTTGATTGGATGGAAAATATCAAAGACTGGTGCATTAGTCGTCAACTGTGGTGGGGGCATCGTATTCCCGTGTGGTATTGCCAGGATTGTGGCAAAGTGACGACATCCGTAAACGAACCTTCAGCCTGTGCTTATTGCAGCTCAAAGCAAATCATTCAAGACCCCGATGTTCTTGATACCTGGTTCAGTTCTGCTCTGTGGACACATTCCACCCTGGGTTGGCCCGATGACACAGACGACCTCCGTTATTTTTACCCTACCTCAGTGATGGAAACTGGTTATGACATTCTCTTCTTCTGGGTTGCCAGGATGGTAATGATGGGGCTGGAAGATACTGGCAAAATTCCCTTCTATACCGTTTACCTTCACGGGTTAATTAGAGATGAAAGTGGCGAAAAAATGAGCAAGCTAAGAGGGAACGTTATCAATCCAATCCAGGCGATAAATGAATATGGTGTTGACGCTCTTCGCTTTGCTCTGATTATGGGGAGTTCTCCTGGTAATGACTTGAACCTGGGTGAAGGAAGGTTGAAGTCCAGCCGCAACTTCATTAACAAGTTGTGGAATACTGCTCGATTTATCTTCCAGAGCATGGATACAACAAAAGTTGCATCCCCTGAACTTGATTCAGGGTATCAAGAAGGGGCAGGAAATATAGAAGACCGCTGGGTCGATAGTCAGCTCAACCGGCTTATCCAGGATACGAGCAAATTGATGGAAGACTTTGAATTTGGTGAAGCTGCCCAGCAGATTTACGATTTTATTTGGTCAAAGTTTTGTGACTGGTATATTGAAATTGCCAAGATACGTCTTCGTGGCGACCAATCAACTCCGTCTCCTTTGCCCCTCTTAGTAAATACTTTGGAGAAATCGTTGTGCCTTCTACACCCTTTCATGCCTTTCATTACCGAAGAGCTATGGCAAAATTTAAACCGTCATTGTGCGCGAAGCGAAGCAATCTCACCTCGCAATGAGGGTATTGGAGTGCCCGATTCCATAGCGATAGTTCCTTATCCTGTTGC
>MNYE01000080.1:0-8953 GCA_001873005.1 Dehalococcoidia bacterium CG2_30_46_9 | reverse complement strand
ATGGATATCGTCCGCTCTATCCGCAACGCTCGTGCTCAGTACAAAGTGAACGTGGATAAGTGGATTGAGGCTGAAATCTACACTGATGAACTTCTGTCTTGCCTTATTGAGCAAAAGAAAATCATAGAAAAATTGGCTCGGGCTCAGCCTTTAGCCATTCTAAGCCGCCAGGAAAGGAAATTCAAAGCTCCCTCTCCCTTAACGGGAGAGGGTAGGGAAGAAAGGAGTCCCTCCCTTCCCCCCACCTTATCTGGCGAGGGACAATTAGAGAGGGGGCCCTCCCCTCTCTCCCCCTTATCTGGCAAGGGACGTGAGGGTGCCCTCATCTTGGTGGTAAAAGAAGCAGAGGTGGTCTTGCCCTGGGCTGGCATGGTGGATTTGAAGGCTGAGAGAGAGAAGTTGGCAAAAGAAAGTGAGATAACTCAAGCTAAAATTGAGAAAATTGAGATAAGACTAAGAGACGATGCCTTCCTTGCCAAGGCACCGCCCCATATTCTTGAAAAAGAAAGGCAAAAGCTTGATACGCTTAAAGATAAGCTGATGAGGTTACACCAGGAACTGTCTCAGCTCACCTCTCCCTCGGAAAGAAACACTAAATACTAGACAATATAGAAAATTAAAAATCAAAGGTCAAAAGTCAAAATGACAACTCAAAATGCAAATTTTTTAGCCTTTGCTCTGTCATTTTGCATTTTTATTTTTGCCTTTTGCATTTCAAAGAGATTTGTTTAGAGCTTAGAAATTAGGATTTAGGATTTTAGGATTGAGGGAGTTCCCCCACACTACTCCTTATCTGTCGGGGGGCGCGAGGGTGAAGAGCGAAACGATTCAGTTTTCAACTTTAATAGCCCGTGCAACTTCATCAAGGCTTTTTTGGTATCACTGGCAACGCAGGATTTATCGCATCTTCTTAGGCGATATTTAAATAGCCAGTAGATAAATTCATTTAGCTCACTCAGGCTTATAGAACGGGATAGAGGGTAACGCCTTCCTTTCCGGAAGTTTCTCAATAGTTCTGCTTGTGTTGCACCGTAGATACATCTGTAGGCTTCATCAAGTATGTTTTTGTCGCTTAAGCCAAGAGCTTTCTTTCTCTTGCGAATCTCTTCCGTCACAGCCAGAATCAGGAATTGTTCCAGGAGTATGCCGTAGAGATAGTTGAGATAGGCTTTGTATTTAGCATCACCAATTAAGTGTCTAAATTCATCCTTGCTTAATTCAATTGGCGGTTTGTCAAAGAAGAGGAGGTTGATGTATTCCTTTTCAGGAATAAACCCATTAATCTCTTCGCACAACCTTTCCGCTAAGAGTAGCCAATCAAAAGCTTCATTATCAATAAGGTAACAATAATGTCGCCCATTATAGTTCTCCTCAGGACTTTTCCACAGTCTGACTGCCTCCAGCAAGGCTATATACCAGTGCTTGCCTTCGGCAAGAGCTTGTTTCAAATGTTGAATCGCCTGAGCATCGCCTGCGCCAGCCAACACTGCACTTACCTCCTCTACCATTCTCAAAAATCATTTTTTATATTATAACCCGGCGATTCCCGAGGTTCAAGGCAATATTTGCCAGCCATTACGCTCAGCCAATTGGCGCAAACCTTTATCGGGGTAGGTTGCTACTGGGTGCCCTACTAACGCCAACAAGGAGGCATCAAAGATACTATCAGCGTAAGCGAAACTTGACGAAAGGTCTATTTCCAGTCCGTTGCGATTAATGAATTCTTTAAGCAGTTTAGCTTTATTTTCAGCGAAGCATAAAGGTTTAACAGCCTTACCCGTATATTTACCATCAACTTCCTCAAGCTCCGTGCCAATTACATCATATACACCGAATCTTTGCCCTACGATTCTCAGAAGTTCGCTATAGGTAGCAGACACAATCACCACTGTATGTCTATTTTGTTTATGCTGCTTCAAAATCTCAACTACATCGCTGCGCAATGAATTGAATAGATAATTATCCCCGACCCACTGAAGGACATCTAGTACCTCTTCCCTACTTGCTCCTTTGAAGATGTCACTTAAATCTTCCATCCATTTTGCTCTGGTTTTCTCCTTGCTGACTAGTTTGCACTTGCTTAATAACCATAAGGCTAAATGTGTAGCCCAAAATGCCAATATCCAAGCTCTCTTCTTTTTATGCATTAGATAATACTTGAGAAATCCTTCCCAGATGTGTCCGGAAGATAAAGTCCCATCTAGGTCAAAAAGAGCCAGAGTACTAGTCATCTATTTCTACCTAAAAAGGTAAGCAATTCTTCCAGAGGCAAGGTATTTAATATGTGCTGAGGTTCACACCAAGCTCGGCGAGCAACGCCGACGCCAAAGCGCATGAGGTCCAAATGAGCAATGCTATGAGCATCAGTCCCGATGGCAAGTTTTATACCCATATCTCTGGCCCGAAAGGCATGAATGTCATTTAAGTCAAGTCGCTCCGGCATGGCGTTAATTTCCAAGACTTTACTGTATTTGGCTGTTGCCTGGAAAATAGCTTCTAAGTCTATGGCTATCGGCTCACGTTCACCAAGAAGGCGGCAAGTGGGGTGGGCTATGATGTCAACATCTGGGTTTTCTGTGGCACTTAACACCCTCTTGGTCATTCTTTCCTCAGTTTGATTCATAGCGGAATGCACTGCGGCAATGACTATGTCCAGCTCAGAAAGAGTCTCGTGGGGCAAATCTAAGCTACCGTCTGCCCGAATGTCAACCTCAATGCCGGTAAATATGTGAATATCGTTCAATCGCTCATTAAGTGCCTCAATCTCGCCAATCTGTCTTCCTAGCCTCTCTGTATCGAGTCCGTGGGCAATGCCTCGCCCGCCAGAATGATCGGTAATCGCAATATACTGGTAGCCCAAACTTTTGGCAGCTAAAGCCATTTCTTCGATAGAATTGTGTCCATCACTCCAATTAGTGTGAATATGAAAGTCACCCCTTATGTCTGATAGTTCTAAAAGCTTGGGCAAAGTTCCTTGCTCAGCCCTTTCTATCTCCCCTTGAGCTTCCCTGAGCTCAGGTGGGATATATTGGAGTCCAAGTCGATGATAGAACTCTTCTTCAGTGGCAAATTTTTCCAATATGTCCGTGGCTATGGTAGTTATGCCATATTCACTTAACTTTAAGCCTTGCCTGCGTCCCCTTTCTCTTAAGGAAATATTATGCTGTTTGCTGCCCGTAAAATACTGAAGTAAAGAGCCAAAGGAATCATGCTCCACCATTCTTAGATCGGTCTGTAGCCCTTCGGAGGCTATGACACTTGCCTTGGTTGGTCCTTGTGCTAGCACCTGTCCCACAGAAGGCAAGGCAACAAAAGCATCTATAACCTCTCTTGTGTTGTCGGCAGTGCCCATAAGGTCAATATCGCCCACCGTTTCCCTGAATCGGCGTAAACTGCCGGCAGCAGTTAAGTTCCTCACGCCGGGAATGGAGCGGAGTGCCCCCAAAATTTCCTCGACAACGGGCAAAGCTTCACCAATAGGAATACGCTGGTCTTTGCGGCGCAAAGCCTGAATTTGCTGTAACATATTACTAGCTGTTTTTTCTCCGAGGCGGAAAAGTCTAGCCACCTTGCCATCTTTAATCGCTTGCTCTAGCTCGTCTACCGTAGTTATCCCCAACTCTGTGGCAAGCTTGTTAGCTGTTTTTGGTCCGACTCCAGGAATGGATAAGAGATTAGTAATACCTTTAGGGAACTCGACCTTCAGATTCTCATAGTAACCTAACTTTCCTGTAGTCACTAACTCAGTAGTCTTCTTTGCTATTGCCTCACCCACACCGGGGATATTCTTCAAGTCTTCCCCTTCCTCGAGCATAATTTTTATTTCCTTGGGATAATGCTCAATAGCCCTGGCTGCCTTCTGGTAAGCGCGAATCTTAAAAACATTCTCCCCTTTAAGCTCCAGAAGGTCAGCTATGTCATTAAATACCTTGGCAATATCAGTGTTTTTCATTGGCTTTAGCTACCCCCGATAGGATTCTTTTCTATGTCTAACAGCAGTAACTATAACTAACCTCTCTTCATCATCAACAGTATAAATGACACGATAATCTCTTATTCGCAACCGATAGGCTTTTTCTGCCCCTTTCAGTTTCTTAGAACGCTTTGACTTTGGTTCGCTTGCTAGAGCCTTTATTCTTTCCCAGAGGACTGGCACAATGGGCTTAGGCAGAGCATTGAGTTCCCTCTCTGCTGAGTGGGTCATTCTGACTTCATAAGAGACCACGAGCTTTTAGCCTCTCCTCCACTTCTTGTAGAGAACTCGTAGCTTCATCCTTCCTCTCAGCCAGAAGCCGCAAATCCTCCAGGTTCTCTAGAATTTCTTGGTAGAGCTTAATATCCAGAACCACTGCTTCCTTTTTGCCTTTATTGTCTGTTATAAACTTCTCTTTACCTAGTGTGGTCATAGTTTTCCTCCTCAAGGGTCTTTAACCAAGTATTTAATTTTCTCCCTTATCCACTCCCAATCGGGATTGTCATGATTAAAGAAAGACTTAAAGTTGTCCTTCAGCCACTCGTAATAATCATCCTCGACATACTGGCAAAAAGCTTCTACCAGAGCGTCCTTCGGAATATCAGGAGGAATTTCCAACTCTATACCATCGAATTGACAATCGAGGAATTCCTCAACTACATCTCTATCAAGCATCCGTTGCCTCCAAAGATTTGTAATCTTCCTTTGATTCTAGCAATTGAACCTGAGGAGTTTTCTTTGCCTTCGCCTGGCTATATGTAAGTCTTCCTGCTTCTGCGGGGAAAAGCTCACTTACCTTCACTTTTTTCCCTACCTTGCCTGTTGAAAGCGGAAATTCTTGTAGCATATGGGCAATTTGCAATCTTTGTTCGGCTATCTTGCAATATTTTGGTGATATATCGATATGGATAAAATGTCGCCCTGTTTTTTGAGCCACTGTCGCCACGGTACCAGTCCCTCCAAACATGTCAAGCACTATGTTGCCTTTATATGTGTAGAATTTGATAAGACGGTAGACGAGTTCTTCTGGGAAGGGAGTGGGATGCCCATGTCGCTGGGACTCTGGTGGGATATACCAAAAGCCGTCAGAGAATCTCATAAATTCGTCAGCGGTAATATCGGCATCTTTAGGATCACCGTCTAGAGCCCACGAATCCTTAAAAAAAACTAGCACATACTCCCAGGAAGGCACGATATGGGGATTTGCTGGACTTTTCCAGCTACCCCATGCTGTTCGGCGTCTCATTGTTTGCTTGTACCAAATTATCTCTGTACGCATGATCAAGCCTATATCTCGTAGCTGATTTGAGAAGTCATGGTGAATTGGTCGAAAATCTTTAATGCTTGTTGGGGCGATATTTAAAGCAAAGCGTCCGCCTTTCACAAGAATGCGCTTTACTTCAACCCAGACTTCCTTCATCCAGCTTAAATAGTCACCATAAACTAAATTATCATTGTGATTCTCATAGCTTATCCCTAGATTATAAGGTGGAGACGTTACTACAAGGTGAATGCTGTTGTCTGGTATCGCTTTCATTACCTCTAGACAATCACCACATATGATTCTATCGGTAAATCCCTCAAGCTCTTGCATTAACACGTCTCCCTAACTAGCTACCTGACTAAAAGTGGCCTTTCTCCCATTTACAGATGGTTGATACTTAAGAAGTATCAACGAACCATTCACACCCTGCCTATTCCTTTCTCTTGAATACTCTATAACATGCTCATCGAATGCCCTTCCAATCAAGCATCCAGCAATGATATCTGAGTTTATGTCTACTAAATCCTTCTGCTTGAACAGATCCATATAGTAAAGAACCTGGGAAAGACCTTTGGTATCACATTTACCTGTTTTCACCTCACAAATGACATAGGTTGACATACCTTCAACTCTATTTATACAGAGAATATCAATAGTTTTTCTTGTAGTCTGAGCTATAAAAACCTCATTCATAAAGTCCGTTACACCTCCAAAGACATTTAAAAGATACGGATCCCCTTGGGCAAGCTTATACATTAAGAATGCTTTAATAGAGTTCTCATATCTCCCAATGTCTCCTATTGCATTGTAAAGAGGGATCACATCAATAGGTAGCTGCACTAAATCGAATCTTACTCTTTCCTGTCTTCTGCGTTGCCGATAGTCCCGATGTAATAGCCTAATGATCTCATTAGCTTCATCTTCTCCTATCCTTCTGACACTCCTTGCTTCCATATTTACCTCATTCTCAAGGGTCGCAAGTGACCATATTCTTCGGTTTTCAATTAACTCATAAAAATCGGTTACCTCGATGTTTGCATCATAATCACATAAATACCTATATTTCGGATGCGGACTAAATAAGAAGCGATAAGGAAACACCTCAAAGTCATCACCCCAAATTCTTGATTCATCATAGAATGGATCGCCTCTTATGCTATAGATACCATGCACACTACTAGGTTTATCCCGCCCCAATATGTGAAAGAACACCACATCCTCTACCTTCATCCCAACAAGGTCTCTGATTATTGAATACTTTGTTTTTGGATCGAAATCTTTGTAAAAACCTCCCCTTATGTTTCCGGTTCTGTTTCCATATATTCCCTTGGTTAAAGTAGTTTCCCAATCCCTATCAGATATTGAGCAGATAAATGCACCCACTATATCACCCAAAAGTGTAAAGCCTCACAGGCTTCCTTTTCTGTAGACTATTATAGCTATCTATGAAGACCAATACATCTTGAGAAAAGGCTTTGGCAATCAAGATCGGGTCAATGTCCATATAATTGCCGTTGGCGTATTTTCTAGTTATTTCATCCAACTTCCTGCGGAACTCTTCTACGGAATCAATATTGCAAACACCCTCAATACACTGTACCAAGCAATAGCCAGAACTTTTATCCCTACCTTCCAAATCTAGAAACCTCTTATTAAACAGGATCAGCTTTTGGATATTGTCCATCTCAATAATAGCTAGATCACCATTTATTTTCCTCTCAAAAATACTTAATGAATAAGGTTCCCTACAAATCGAAGCATAAGGAGTTCCATTAGATATTTTCTCAATCATGACCATGTCCTGTGTCTCCGCAAATACAATAATGTAGCCGCATTCATTATTCTATCTAATCTCACCTAAAACTTATATCCATTCTGCTAATCAGCAGCAAGAAAATTTTACCTGCCTCAGCAATATTTATATTTCTTGCTTCAATCTACCAATCCCAAATTTGGTCTTCGGCAAAGCCTTCCTCCAGCCCTAATTCGTCAGCCTCTTCTTCTGTATGGGTGTCGAAAGTCTCTTCCAGATTAAGGGATTCTTTCAGACACAAAAAGGGGCGGGAAAAGAGCTTCCTCACCTCTGCACCACATTGGGGGCATCTTTTAAGCAGCTCATCGTTTATCCCCTGCCTTACCTCAAACCTGTCTTTACATAGCTGGCAATGAGCATTGCCTATAGCTTTATATTCATAAATTGGCATTAGAGTTCCTTACTTTTTCTTTCAGTGTTGCCTCAATTCTATTTCCGCATTGCTTACACTCATAATATCGCAGCGGACCAGGATGTCCTATCATCCGTCCTCCCGGTCCGGGGTGTTCGATCCAACTGTAAACCTCCGTCATTTCGATACCGCAATTGGGGCATTTCATCTTTACCTCTCGATCTTACACCCTTAACCATACTCCCCTACCCATTTTATTCTAGGAAACTTCCCCTGGAGCGAATTAACGAGCCTCTTGTCATTAGTCCACAATTCGCAGTCATTTAGTTCAGCAACAGCTAAATATTGCATATCATAAGTTCGGGGAAGATTAAATTTTTTGGCTAATTCCCAGGCCATTTCCTGAAGCCTAGGGCTATCAACGCTTTTCACCCCTATCTCTAAATAGGTTGAAAACGCCTGTTCCCCTTCTTCAGGCGGGAGCCGGTTAAAATAGACTTGCTCTCTAAGAACTGAGGTAACTTCGGCATGGAATAAAGAAGCAGTAATAATCTGTATATCATTCTTATACCACTCTCGACGCAAAGCATTGGCTGCTTCGTTCCGCTCCGCAGGTAATAGCCACATCAAAGCTAGACTGGCATCAATGCATACAGTACTATTCACACACTGTGCCCCCCACGGGATTCCTCAATCAAGGCAGAAATATCAAAGTCTGTTCCTGTTCTAGCTCTTATTCTCTTTTGCAGAGCTTCTGCACGCTCAATAGATTCGAGCCTATCCCAGGCCCCATGCTTATTTGCACCCGACCTTTTCAAAAATGCCGTCAGGTCACTTTTCCTTATGAAAAGTTGATTGCCAAGCTTCTGGGCAGGTAACTTACCTGACCAAATCCACCTGCGCACAGTCTCCATATTTCGCCCGCTTTCATTGGCTGCCTCCCTTATGCTTACTAGCTCCTCTATAAGTCTCGTATCCATTTCACACCTCGTGAAATATAGTTGTAGTCTACAACACTATAGCAAATCCCCAGATTTGTCAAGCAAAAGTAGGAGGGCGTTTATTGTCATTGTGAGGCACTCTGTGCCGAAGCAATCTCGGAGGGATTGCCCACTCATCACTATACCTCATTTGGCAAGGGGCGTGAGATTGCCACGTTTCGCTCGCAATGACAGCCGGGGTTAGTAAATAATGTAAGCGGGATGACCTTACTTGCCGCAGCAATGTTTATATTTCTTGCCTGAGCCACAAGGGCAAGGGTCATTACGGCCTACCTTTTTGCCGGCTGCCACCGCCTGTTTTTGGCGAGGTGGCTCTTTAGAGATACTAACATGATATATACTGCGGACAACATCGTGCTGAATACTAGCCAAAAGAGCCTGAAATAGGGCATGTCCCTCTTTCTTATAAACTACCAATGGATCTTGCTGGCCAACGGCTTGCAGACCTATACCTTGACGCAAATGCTCCATAGCAGTGAGATGTTCCATCCATAAACTATCAATAACTCTGAGCATTACCAAACGCTCCAGTAATCGCATATTATCAGCG
>MNYE01000058.1 GCA_001873005.1 Dehalococcoidia bacterium CG2_30_46_9 | reverse complement strand
AGGGCTTGAAGAAGCTGGCTAAGGATATAGAAGCTGAGTCTATTCCCTGCGCTGAGACCAAGGGAAACCTTAAAGCCCGGGTAGATGCCCTCTCCAAGGCAGTTGACGAGCTGAGCATTGCTGAGGATACCAGCTGTCAGAAGACCGCCGGGGTCTGCAAGATGGGAGCAGCCTGTTTCGCCACCAGCGCAGTGGATTTGTTAAAGCTTGTTCCTTAGGCTTGACCAGCCTAGCTGGCGCGGTAGCCCGCAGGAGTTTTTGGGAAATAGGTAAACCGGCTTTCAAAAGATGTGCAATTGCCGAGGCTAGTTGTTATCTGTTTTGAAAACCGTGGTAGACCAATTGAAGAAGCCTTTACTATTTCGAGTCAAAAGGGGTGTCATTATGAAATTCGAGGAACTCTCGAAAAAGTTAGACAAAATCCAAATCCAAAGGGGAGAACAACCACGAAAAACACAATCGTAAGCATTTTGCAGCAGCGAATGGATAAACAAACATCTGAGCAATTTTGGGCTGTGACAGCTTTAACAGGTATGAACGCCTTTGTTATGTCTCAGCAGGAAAAAATTATTGCAGTTCTACCAAGTTGGGCAGTCTTCCGGGCAATCACGTTTGCCACCGGTTACGGTGTATATTACCTAATTGACCGTCATAAAAGATACTATTTCTATCGTGCCGAACTGGCAAATCTTCTACAAGATGAGCAAGATGTTCCCGATTTTCTGAAGACCTGTCCAGATACGTTGAAAGGTCGGTCATTAGTAGGTATCATATTCTATGTCAGTTGGATACTGGGAATGTGGCTACCTAGTCTAATTGTTTACTTGTAGATAGAGTGTCCAAGCTTCGTCTAAAACATGTTTGCGGCGTTTATCTTGACATCAACGAAGCTTCCCCACGCTTCGCCTGGGTGAGAAAACCTGGTGGCAAACCGGGCATAGCAATAAACACAGCCATGTTCACAGCCGGCATACCAGTTTCCTTACTGGAGGAAGTGGTTAATAACTTAGAAAAGCTAGGATGCCCAAGGTAAGAGCACTGAAAAAGTATAGGGTGCACCAGGCTGCCAACGCTGGTGCTGTCTACCATGTTCTGTGATGGGTGGATTGGATGAAGCTTGTGGTCAAGACATATTGGTAATGAGCACAGTCGTCGCCGCGGAGAGATTGTTTCTGAAAGGAGGAGAAATGGCAAAGAGAACCTGCGAGCTAAACAAAAAGAAGATCATGTTTCCTGAGGACTGCAAGGACTGCGAGTACCTAAAGCTTCGCGGCAAGATACTCTGCTGCAGTTATAAGCCTGGAGAAGGTAAAAAGGCTTAGGATAGCAGTTAAGCTACCTAGCTCTTTTAAGGAATGGGCACTGAGGCAGCGATTATAGTAGGCCGTGTTAGTCTTAAATCTAAGTAGCGGCAGTGGTCAATTTCGAACGAGAATCTACACGGGCCGGGAGAAGAGTGCAATAACAGGCACACAGCCGGTCAGTTGCTTCCCAGATCACTCTCAATACTAGAGCTACCGCCATGTCATACTGTCTGGGACTGCCATGCCTCTTGCTTGTCCGAGGCTCATGGTCTGAACGAAACAGCCGAACAGCTGTCTTTCGGTGGAGCCCGGTAACCATAATGAATTCATCTAGAATCTTGCCCTTCTCTTTCTTCGATGCCCCAAAATACCGTCTCCGCACCGCTTCCACGTATTCTCGTATGCTGGCAAGTGTCACGTTGCCCTCCTTTCGGTAACAATAATTATGAGGCAATTCGGCGTCTTGACAAGCAATATTTTCCGAACTAGAATAACCAGTGAAATGCATCTATGCACATATACTCATACAAAATCTACCTATGAAAGACCTTATTAGAGCAGTTAGGGCAATCTCCGATGAAACCAGAATCAGGATTCTAAAAGTCCTCCTGGAAAGAGAGTGCTGCGTTTGTGAGGTTATGCAGGCACTGGATATCTCGCAATCTCGTGCCTCACGCAATTTGGGTATGCTTGAGGATGCTGGCTTTGTTAAGTCCAGAAGAGACGGGCTTTGGATAGTCTACTCT
This sequence comes from Dehalococcoidia bacterium CG2_30_46_9, assembly GCA_001873005.1. Lineage (GTDB taxonomy): Bacteria > Chloroflexota > Dehalococcoidia > GIF9 > AB-539-J10 > CG2-30-46-9. The sequence goes on along the minus strand of MNYE01000058.1, from coordinate 12,811 downwards.
ATCGATGAGCAAAATATGAATAACTATACTGCCTCTCTGATTGAAATGCTCCGCAGTTCCCTGGCTAACGAGGATATCATATTGCAGGACAGAGAAAGGTTAAGTCGCGCTGTGCGAGTCGGGCTGAGAGCGATAGGCAGATAACCTTTATGCAATTATGTTTGGCTATGTGCATGCAGGCTCCTAAAAAGGAAAGTGGTTAATGTTTAGTGCGACCGATGGATAATGACGTTGCTATTCAAGTGGTCAATTTGACCAAGTATTATGGTGAACTCTTGGCGGTTGACCACATAAGCTTTACCGTCAGGAGGAGAGAGCTTTTTGGCTTCCTGGGGCCTAATGGTGCTGGCAAGACGACTACTGTCAGGATGTTGACTGGCGTGATAAAAGCGGATGAAGGCGGTGCTTCAATTTTGGGATATAGGGCTGGTAGCCTGAAAGCCAAGCAGGTAGCCGGGGTCGTCCCAGAGATAGCAAACGCTTACGCTGACCTGTCAGGCTGGAATAACCTTATGTTGATGTCTGAGCTCTATGGAATTCCTGCCAGCGAGGCAAGGCAGAGAGGTGCCAGCCTGCTGCAAGATATGGGGCTTTTCCCCCGAAAGAATGATGCGGTAAAGGCATATTCCAAGGGAATGAAGCAGCGTCTCATCCTATGCATGGCTCTTGTAAGCGACCCAGAGGTGCTCTTTCTGGATGAGCCAACCTCCGGCCTGGATGTGCAGAGCGCCCGCCTGATCAAGGACCTGCTCCAGGGTCTCAATGCCAAGGGTAAGACCATATTCCTCACCACCCATGACATGGACGAGGCAAACCAGCTCTGCGACCGGGTTGCTATCATCAACAAAGGGAGAATAGTCGCCATAGATGCCCCGGAAAAGCTAAGGATGGCCACTAGCGCCACACATTCGGTTGAGGTCAGCTTTGATAATGTGGTGAGCCCTGAGGTCCTGGTGAATATTCCTGGAGTGAACACAGTAAAGAAGCTGGGGGACAAGTATCGGCTGTACACCGCCAATCCCGGGGAACTAGTGGTATCGCTGGTCAATTACTCCAGCTCACACGGTTTGAAGGTGATATCCCTTAACATACTTGAGCCTTCCCTGGAAGACGCCTTTGTTGCTCTCACGGAAAAGGAGGCGAAACATGGCTGACATGGCGATAATACTTCAACAGGCACAGCGTTCCCTGGTAATAGCTCGTAAAGACATCCGCATCTACTATTCCAAGGGACCGGTAGTAATCTTCGGTATTCTTTTCCCCGTTTTCCTGTTCCTCTCCTTCACCATTGGCAGGCAATTGGCTGTTGATTTCATGATACCCGGACTCGTGGGCATGATCCTCTTCTTCACTGCGACATCAATATCTCCGATAGTGGTGCCGTGGGAAGCACAGGCAAGAACGCTAGAGCGGCTGATGTCCTGCCCAGTTAGGATTGAGACCATTATTATAGGAGATATCCTGGCTTCCTTTGCCTTCGGGGTTGGCATCTCAGTGCTACCCATTATCCTTGGCCTTTTTCTGGGAGTGACAATATCAAATTCTGTCATTTTCGCGCTAGCACTTATTCTGGCGGCCTTCTGTTTCGCTTCTCTGGGTAATGTCTTCTCCATTCCTCCCACCAACATGCCATCTACAGTGAACATGATTTCCTCAGTGGTCAAGTTTCCGGTAGTCTTCATTAGCGGCATCTTTATTCCGCTAGATCAGCTCCCTGCCTGGGGACAGGCGATTGCCTATATCTCGCCTCTAACTTACTTCACCGATATTGCCCGGGGGTGTATTCAGGGTCGGGCGCATCTGCCCGTAGCTGTGGATCTTTTAGTTTTGCTGGCTTTCACCGCCCTTTTTCTGGTGGTAGCCATGAAACTGCATCAAAAGACAATGCCCAGGAGAATATGACATGGTACAACCGAATAGAAGCCAAGGCTATGCCAGAGAGCAGAAGTATGACATAGACCAGTTTGTGAAGTTTATCACGGGTGACAGAACCAAGAGCGATGTGTTCAAAGGCAAGCACTTCAATATAGTGGTCATATGTTTAGACGATGGATATGAAATACCTCCTCACCATGAGCCCTATGATGTTTTCTTCTATGTTGTGTCGGGTAGGGGCATCTTCGCTGCCGGCGAAAAGCAGTGGGCGGCTAAATCAGGCTCGATGGTCTTCGCGCCTGCTGGCGTTAGAGGCATAAAATGCATTGAGCGGCTGACCGTCCTGGGGATTCAAGAGCCGCATTAGATAGGGTGAGACGATGCCTTCGCTATTTTGATGCTTCTCCCCACCGGTTGTTACCGAGTGAAGGATACTAGCAGTACCTTGTCAAGTGCAATGGTCAGAATACGGGACAGATCCTCAAAAAATTTTTGTAAAATCTGGCAATAATCTCCTGGCGCACACGCATCCTTGACTTGACAAGCAAGAGCTTCGGGGATAGAATACTGTTTTGAATGCGAATATGCGAATATATGCATATTAGATACAACAATGAGAGATTTCGCGAAGTTGTTTAAAGCTCTGTCTGATGAGACCAGGATCAGGATTTTGAAAGCCCTCCTGGAAAGGGAGTGCTGTGTCTGTGAGGTTACGCAGGCACTAGATATTTCGCAATCTCGTGCCTCACGCAATTTGGGTATGCTTGAAGAGGCTGGCTTTGTTAAATCCAGGAGATATGGGCCGTGGATGATCTATTCTATCGCTGAGCAAACGACAAATAGCTACGCTACTCCTCTAATTGAAATGCTCCGTGGTTCCTTGATTAATGAGGAGATTATTTTGCAGGACAGGGAAAGGTTAAGCCACGCTGTGCGAGTCGGCCCAAGGGCGATACCCAAATAATTTTTGGCCAGTTGTATGCGCTTATACGTATTTAGTGAAGGAGGTAGGATATGCCATTAGTTATTGAACTTCTTAAAGGTGGTGTGGCTACTCTCAAGGATTATCTCCTGGTTCATCTTCCCTTTGTGGTGCCCGCTTTCTTCTTAGCCGGGGCACTCTACGCGCTTTTCCCCAAAGAGAGAATCCTCCGTTACCTCGGGTCACACTCGCCAAAGTATATCTCTTATCCTATGTCAGTTGCGGCTGGACTGTGCCTGGCTGTTTGCTCCTGTACTATACTGCCGCTGTTTGCCGGAATACGGAAAAGCGGGGCTGGCCTTGGACCAGCAATTGTCTTTCTTTATACTGCCCCAGCTACCAATATCCTGGCTATCATCTATACCTCAGCGCTGATTGGTGTGGACGTTGCTCTGGCCCGAATTATCCTTTCTGTCAGCTTTGCTGTCATCATCGGCACCAGCATGGCTGCTCTATTCCCTGACAAAATATCTGGGAATGCACCCGATGTGGCAGCAGGACAGGCCTTTCCCCTAGCCGGGAATAGAAGTACCTCCAAGTGGCTCTGGGTGTTCTTTGGGCTTCTGCTTGCCATCTTGTTGTGGGGAGCTTCGCCCGCGATACAAATTCTTAAGGTGAAATTGATTGGGCTTGCTCCGCTCTTTATAGCGCTTGTATTAGTAGCGCGGCGTGCATTAAGTCGAGATAATGTGCTGAGCTGGATGCGGGAAACATGGGTTTTTGTCCGCATCATTGTTCCTTTGTTGCTGGTGGGTGTTTTTGGGGCAGGTATGCTCAGGGTAGTCATTCCGGCTGAGTTTGTCAGTCAGCATTTCGGAGGTACAACGGTGGGAGCCACGCTGGCGGCAGTCTTGTTTGGGGTTGTCGCATACTTCCCAACGCTGGTGGAAGTGCCCATGGCACGTTTGTTTTTAGACCTTGGCATGGGGAGAGGACCTCTGCTGGCTTACTTGCTTTCTGACCCGGTGATCTCTCTGCCCAGCATACTTGTCATTCGGCGGTTAATTGGAAACAGGAGGCTTTTCTGGTATGTAGTCATAATAATAGTATGTTGTACCGCGGCGGGATTGATATATGGTTTTGTCACCAGCTTATAAGACTTGGGTACCTAGGGAAAAGCAGGTTAGTTTTTAGGAAATTGAAAAGGAGGCACAAGAATGAACATAAAAATTTTAGGGACTGGATGTGCCAGATGTCACCAGATAGAGAAGACCACCAAAGAGGTGGTGAAAGAGCTGGGCATTGAGGCCACTGTAGAAGAGGTCAAGGACATCAAGAAAATAGTGGAGTATTCAATCCTGACCACTCCCGGCTTGGTAATCAACGAAGAGTTGGTCTGTGCCGGGCGAGTACCCACCAAGGCAGAGGTTACTCAGTTTATCGCTAACGCCCTAACCAAAGAAGATAACACCAGGAGGTAGAAGATTAATCTCAGTACAGGAGCCGTGCGACTATTATACGGAGGAGAAAATGCCAGGAGAAAAACTGTGTTGCCCTGCAGCTGCGGCAAGGATGGTGAAGAAGCTGACTTTGGCGGATGGTTTTCAGGTAGGCATCGTGAACTTGGAAAGCATCCTTAAGGAAGTTGCCGACTTGAAATTAGCCGATAATGAGTCCATCAAAAAAGAATTGCTCCAAAGGGTTAAGATTTACAATTATGTTGCGCCTGGTGCCGATGATAATTACTCGAAGGCGTTGCTTGGTGAATACGAAAAGCTATTTGGGAGGCAGGTATGCACTTAGCTATAGAGGAACTGGGGAATAGGGTTAAGATGGCCCAAGGAAAGTTTGAACTCCTAAGATTGCGGGAGGATATTACTACGTTTATGAATAGTCCTCCATTCCAGCAGCTTTCCCAAAACGATAAGAATCGTGTTGAAGATTTGCTTGTGGAGGTACTGGCCAAGGAAGAGCAGTACAAAGGATGTGACCCTTTGAGAACTATCCTCGGCTACTGAAGGACTCAAAGTGCAACCCTTCAAATTGAAATCAAGAGGGAGAAAATAAAATAAGGAGGAGAACTAAAATGGCAGAAATGAAAGAATGGGAAGAGGGGATGAAGACACACGAGAATGTGATATTTTCGTGTTACGGCGGCATGTCAAACACCGGTATAACCAGTGCCCTGGCTTGTCTGGAGGCAGTTAAGGAGCTGGGGCTGGAGAAGGTGGTTATCGGTTGTTTAGCTGGATTGGCACTGAAGGTAAAACCGGTTGTGGGCAAGACCAGAGCAGCGAAAAAGGTTATCACCGTGGACGGCTGCCCATTTCAATGCGGCCGGAAGACTGTGGAGCAGTCCGGCTTCAAGCTGACCAAGAGCATTGTGCTCACCAGAGATATAGGCATGAAGAAGAAGGCTCTGCACGAGGACATCGGTGAGGACATTAAAGGCGTTATGCAGTATATCTCTGAGGATGAGGTGAGGAGGGCAAAGGAGCTTATTGTGAAGACCATACTGGAAGAATGAAGAAGTCCATTACCATACTTAACTGATAAATAGTCGTATGCGGAGGTAGGAAATGAACAATAACAGAAGTGTAAGGATTTTTATGATGCCCCAGCAGTCTTCCTGCTGCGGTCCTGCGGTGGGTCAAACAGAGGAGGAGATTCAGAGCCTCAAAAGCACGATTGAAAAAGAGACAGGCTGCCAGGTAGCAGTGTCAAATTTATTCAACGGCGGTGACTTGACTGACTATCCTCAGATTGTACGGATTCTGAACTCCTTCGGTACAGGGGCTTTGCCCATCATTGCGCTGGATGGTGGTGTCGTTTCAATGGGCACCCCAACTCCTGAGCAGGCAGTCTTGGCAATCAAGGAAAAAATAAATCAGACTTAGGACGGTGAAATGTGCCAACCTATGAATATGTTTGTCTGGAATGCCAGGAAAAGGCGGAAATAAGGGCTACCATCTCCGAGAAAGAAAAAGGGCTGAAAGTAACCTGTCCCAAATGCGGCAGCAACAATATGATTCAGGTCTTTGGGAATTTCATGGTCATGAGTACTTCTTGCTCCCTATCGTGTCGACCCACTGATGGCTCCACCTGCTGTGGCTAGCACTCCATTTACAATAAAAAGTATGCTAACCCGAAGGAGAGATATTGTCGGTACGCCAAGGTGTTAGTATCCGGGAAACAAATATAGGCCTATTACAAGCAAGTGCCGGAAACTGAATAGTGGAAGAATACGGGATGATATTACCGTGAAAATTGTACTCTTCGTCTGCGTCCCAACTCAAGCCGAAGCCAGATGGCCGAGGACTTCTTTAATCAGATGGCTGAAGGGAAGGCACAGGCATTCTCGGCGGGTACTCAGTCTGCCCAAAGTGTCAACCCAGCAATGCTGGAAAGTGAAGGGGTTCAGCTTGAGGAGAAGAGGTGTAATGAAGAAATACGTACCGCTATTAATAGCGTTACTGGTTTGTGCCGCGTTAGCGGCAGGCTGTGCCACATCGCCTGGTAAGCCTGTGCCATCCGCTAGCGGTGAGCTACCAGCCTACCAGATACAAATTGACTTGCTGGGTAAGAAGCGGGAAATAACGGTGAACAGCCAGCATAAGCTGATTACAAGTGTTCAGTTCATCTCTAATGACAGCAGGGTCAGCCTGGCAATAGATAAAGGCACAAGACTTCTAGACAAAGACGGAAGGCCCCTTGAGCATATCCAGGTAACAACTACCCAGAGCTTACCACTCCCGCCAGAGGGTGCTTATATCGTTGGTGCTGTCTATGAGCTGGATCCGCAAGGAGCTACCGTTGATCCGCCGCTGCGCCTTACCCTTAGCTACGACCCAGAGGAGCTGCCAGAAGGTGTACGTGAGGGTGATGTTTACATTGCGCCTTACGACGAAGGTATGGGATGGAGTAAGTCCTATTACAAGAGTGTAGACACCAAGAACCACAGAGTAACTACCCAGGTAAATCACTTTGCAAAGTTTGCCGTTCTAGCGCCAATAATGCCAACCTCACCTCAACTCACACCGAAACCTCCACCTGGACCGGACCTTACTTCAATACCGCTTCAGCAGGCTCTATCCAGCGGAAAGCCAACGCTAGCGGAGTTCGGCTGGAGAACCTGTATCCCCTGCAAGCAGATGAAGCCTATCTTGGAGGAACTGGCAGTTGAATATGAGGGCAAATTAAATGTGGTTATTGTGGAAGTCTACGAGCAGAGAGCTCTGACTCAACAGTACAGCATAATGGCGATACCCACCCAGATAGTCTTTGACAGTAGTGGCAAAGAAGTAACCAGACATATCGGCTTGTGGCCCAAGAAAGAAATTACCACCCAGCTAAAAAAGATGGGGGTAAACTAGTGGAAGAACTATTTAGCTATATCGGTGAACTTATCCAGACCCAAGGCTGGCTGGCTTTTCCCGCCTGCTTCCTGGGAGGCATTGTCTCCAGCGCCAGCCCCTGTGTTCTGGCGATGATACCGCTTGTCATAGGCTACGTTGGTGGTTACGCCGAAGGTTCTCAGAAGAAGGCCATTCAGTATTCTCTTGTTTTTGTCCTTGGTCTAACTATAACCTTCACCGTTCTGGGAATAATAGCCGGCGCCATGGGCAGGCTGTTTGGCGATGTTGGCAGCTTCTGGAACTATGTTCTGCCACCAGTCGCTATCCTGCTGGGACTGTACCTTTTGCTTTCAGAAGTATTGAACTTCAATATTGGCATATCGCAGCGATTTCTGCCCAAGAAGAAGGCACTGATAGGAGCTTTTCTTATTGGACTCTTCTTTGGAATAGTAGCGTCACCCTGCGCCACCCCGGTGCTGGCAGTGATTCTGACCTTCGCCGCTGTTCAGAAAGATATTGCCTACAGCGGAGGACTGCTGCTGGCATATGCCGTGGGACACTGGGTGCTGGTATTAGGTGCTGGAATCTCTGTAGGTTTTGCCCAGAGGGTGCTGGAATCGAAAGGTATCAGCAATTTTTCCAGTTACTCGAAGAGGGCGGCAGGGGTAATCTTGATAGGAGTAGGCGTGTATTTGCTGACTTATTTGTTCTAAATAAATGTGGTAGCAGAGCGCCTAAGTAGAACTAAGGAGACAGGTAGACAGATGAAAGCAATATTAGCCTACGCTAAATTCGTCAGAGAGAAGTATACCTACATAATTATAACCACACTGGTCATTGCCGTGATAGTGGGGCTTTTCACTTCCAGTCCTGGTCTCCATATTCGTCAGTTCAACACTACTCTCATCGTAATCATGATAGCCGCCATGGGCTTTACCATCACCTTTAGGAGTCTGGGGGCAGCGGCCAGGGACTGGAAAGGGTTCTCCTTCGGGTTGGTGCTGAACTTCCTTTTTGCTCCTTTCTTGTGCTGGGTTCTAGCCAGGCTTTTCCTATCTTCTCATTCTGACCTAGCTACCGGTCTGATTCTAATCGGCGTGGTCCCCTGCGCCGGCATGGCTCTGGTTTGGGCTGGTCTCCTCAAGGGAGACGTCCCCTTAGCCACGGTAATCAATGCTGCCACCATGATTCTGGCTCCGTTCCTCATCCCACTCCTCATGTCCCTTTTTGCCGGCAAGTTCGTTACCATCAATGCCTGGGGAATGTTCCAGCAGCTTATCTACACTGTGCTCTTACCGGTGCTGGGTGGCGTCGCCTTAAGGGAGTTGTTGGAAAGGCGCATTAATGTTCAAAAAATACTGCCGGTTATGCCAGCTATCTCCGCTACTATGGCTGTGCTGCTGATGTTTATGGCGATTAACACGAACATTTCGCCAATCATGAAAAACGTGGGGCTGATAGGCCCCCTGGTGGTATCCACTATTCTGATTTTCCCCATTTTGTTTGTGGTAGCCTATTTAGTAAGCATTAAGCTTTTCCCTAGGGGCAAGAACATAACCATTACCTATTCATCTGGGATGAAGAACCTGCCTATTGCCATCGGCATAGCTGCTATGAGCTTTAAGGGGTTGGAGATGCTACCGGTGGCAGTGGGCTTTGCTTTCCAGATGCTGACTGCGGTTACTTTTTATCAGATATTTCGTCGAGGCACGACGGAGAAGGAGAGATAGTGTGATATCCATAGGAGTAGACCCCGTGGCCTTTACCATAGGTTCCTTTAGCCTGAGGTGGTACGGGGTGATGGTGCTCCTGGCTATAGCCTTTCTAGTCTGGTGGAGCACTCGCTCCGCCAAAGCGGCAGGCTACAATAAAGACTTCGTTCTTGAGGGGGCTCTGTGGGCGATACCACTTGGGTTTATTGGCGCTAAGCTTGTTCACGTGGTGGACAATATGAGCCACTACCTCGACTATCCGTTCGACATGCTGAACCCCGCTGGCCTCGCCATATTTGGCGCTATTCTCGGCAGTATGCTGGGTATATGGGCTTATTGCCAGTGGAAGCATATTCCGTTCGCTGCCTTCGCTGACCCTGCCGCACCGGGTATTATCCTGGCCCAGGCTATCGGCAGGGTTGGCTGCACAATCAACGGCTGCTGTTACGGAAGGCCCAGTTCGCTACCCTGGGCAGTGACCTGGACTCACCCTAATACTTACGCACCACTTGGAATAGCAGTACAACCTACCCAAATCTATGAGCTTCTATGGGACCTGCTGGTCTTTGCTATCCTCTGGTGGCTTCTTCGTGGGCGGCTTAAGCAGCCAGGGGCTCTGTTCGCGGCTTATCTAGCCCTTTATTCACTGGGCAGCTTCCTTATCAGATTTTTGCGAGGAGATGTAAGTTCTTTTGTAGGCACAATGAATGAGGGTCAGTTTATTTCGCTGCTGATGTTCATGGTGGCGACCGGGTTCCTGGTAAGACAATTTTGGGCTTTGAGACGTCCTGTTTGGCGAGACTAGGCTTGCAACTGATGAATAAGCAAAGAGACAGCAAGGGTTGAAAGGAGTGAGAATATGAAGAAAGAAGAACATGTCCCAGAGAACGCAATCTTCTGTTGTTTTGGCTGTATGTCCAGCGTTGGCACGCTAACCGGTGTGGCGACGCTGGAAGCTTATAGGAAGCTAGATAAGGAGAAGAATGGCCTATTTTGTACATCGGCCATAGCGGCTGAAGTGCCCAAACACAGAAAAACAACCGAGAAAGCCAAGACCATAATTGCCATAGATGGCTGTTATAACAAATGCACAAAGAAGATTCTGGAAAAGGAAGGCATTAAGATAGACAAATACCTTAACCTGCTGCTTGACCTGAAAATACCCAAAATAGGGCCGTTCAAGCCCTTTGACTATAAAGAAGAAGACCTGGAGAGGACGGTAAATGAAATAATTAAACTGTGTAAGGAGGCAGAATGAAGGTTACAATTGTATTAGATGGTGGTCTGAAGTCATGCTGCACGACATATCCTCCAGAGTCTGTGCGTGAGATGGTGGAAAGCTGGCTCAAGGAGGCAGGCGAGGTCGAGGTGATAGATAAACAACAGGGGAATTGGAGCCCGGATGCTCTAGCTTCTGTCGCGGAGAAATATTTCGGTGATGGGATGTATCCTTTAGTCTACTGCGGGGACGCCTTGGCGACCATCGGCTACCTCCCTGACGCAGATACTCTGGTAGCGATGGCCACCAACCAGGCAAAGTTCGGCGTAACCGAGGAGGATATCAGGGAAGCGGCTAAAAGGTATGGGCTCCTGAAGGAGGAATAAAAATGTTCACGAGAATACTGTACCCGACCGATTTTTCAGAAGTATCAAGGAAAGCCCTGGAGTATGTAAAAAAAGTTGAAGGAAGCTGGAACCAGGGAGGTCGTAATCCTGCATATCATTGATGAGAGGGAAATCATGAGGTTTCCTCTACAGATTGCCTGGGCTCGAGAGCGTCTCAAAGAAGTTGAGGGGGAACTGCAAGAGCAAATGGAAAAGGCAGTCAAAGAAGAACTGCAGGTCATAGAGTCCGAGCTTAAGGAGAAGGGCTTTGCTGTCAAAGTAAGAATTGAAAAGGGCAGCCCCTTCAGAGAGATATTGAGGGTGGAGAACGAAGAAGATGTCTCTGCCATAGTCATCGGTTCTCACGGCAGTAGCAACATCAAAGAAATGCTGCTGGGCTCCGTTTCGGAGCATATCATCAGGCACTGCAAGAAACCTGTCCTAGTCGTAAAGAGGTAATAAAGGAGGATAAAGAACATGACTAGTCAACATATTCCCCCGGAATGGGCATTTGAGTTTCATGGTCACCGTTGTCCGTTTATGCCCATTGGTTACCGAATGGGCAAACTGGCAATGGAATATCTCGGCGTAGAACATGAGAAAGACCATGGCTTCTTTGTATTTCCTGAAATCGGTGAAGGACACCCCCAGACCTGTATGGTAGATGGGATACAAATAGCCACTGGTGCTACCTATGGCAAGGTACTCATTGCCAAGACTTTCTACGGCAAACTCGCGGCTACTTTCTATCATCCACAGAAGGGAGCTATGCGTTACTCTCTCACACCTGATTTCATAGACGAGATGGGTAAATATGAGTTTTTTGTATATCGCAAAAAGGGAGTTGAGCCATCTCAGATTCCACAACCAGTTACAGAAGAGGTCATTAACTGGGTATATGAGCAATCAGATGACTTTATGTTTAAGATTGAACCTAAACCCGATTTCAAGTTTACTCCGGCTAAAGGCTCATTCAATAAAGCCAAATGCAGCATTTGTGGTGAATATGTGTTTGAAAGGTATTTACGGATGAAAGATGGAAAGCCTGTGTGTATCCCGTGCTCCGGCTTCACGAAATCAATGCCGGGTGCCTAAGAGGCATGCAGTAGGGGAACCAACAATATGGATATTAGTATTACGCTTCTGTACATTGTTATCCTTGCCTTTGTAATAGCTTTTCTATTCTCAATGTTTGGCCAGGGCGGCGGGTCCGTATACTCGCCAGTGCTGCTTCTGTTTGGTTACGTGGCAGTGGTTTCTACCTCCACATCTCTGGTATTGAATCTAATAACATCAATGTCTGCGGGTTATGTTTTTTACCGTAACAAGATGATTGACTTCAAAGCGTCCTTCCTGTTCGTGCCGGGTATCGTCGCTGGCGCCTTTGCAGGGGGATATCTGTCCCCATTTGTTAATACTGCCATTTTACTATGGTTGTTCGTGTTTTTCCTGGTTGGTGTGGGAGCGAGGATGGTCTATACCTATTGGGAAAAGGGAAAGGTCGAGGAAAAGCCAAAAAGGCTGTCCCCTGCCATGCACGTGCTCATCGTGTTTTTCAGTCTTGGCGTGGGATTAATCTCCGGATTGCTGGGAGTCGGCGGCGGTGTATTGATCGTTCCTTTCATGACCTATGTCTGCAAGTATCCAACAAAAATGGCAGCGGGGTCGTCGCACTTGATTATCTCCTTCTCGGCACTTGCCGGAATAATAGGACATGCGGCATCTCATCGTCTCGATATTCCATTGATTGCGGCCACTGGCATTGTCGTTCTTATCGGTGGAATTCTCGGAGCGAGAACCAGCATGAGAGTCAAACCTAAAATGATAAGGGCTGGGCTCGGGCTTATAATGTGGGGGCTTGCAGCCATGCTCCTGATGAAACTCCTGTGATATATGTGAGGGGTACATGAAAAGTTTGTATCCAATGCTCAGAATATTAGGAGGTGTATAATGCTTCTCCGTGACTACAAGATAACCAAAGTTGGCCGCAGTTTCTGCAATCCCGAATGGATTGCGGTGAAAGCTGAGATTAGCGATGATATCAGGGAAGTTTTTCCTTACCTCAACGCTATCCTTAAGAATGCGGTATATACCCCCGGGGTGCCAAACCTTAATTTCAAAATGGAATCAGGGTTCATAAGCCTTATGCCGCGGGAGATAGATGTGGGGCAGGTGCTGTCTGAGGAGGATGCTATAAAGGTTCTGGATTATCTCAAGAAGTTGATAAATGGTGTCTGGCAGAAGCGGGAAAGCATCACCCCCATTTATGAAAGAAAGGGAGAGATAAAGGCGAAGGATATACTCGACTTTTTGCCCAGAACCAATTGTCATGATTGTGGGCT
>MNYE01000024.1 GCA_001873005.1 Dehalococcoidia bacterium CG2_30_46_9 | reverse complement strand
TTAACACTTTTTTCGGAAAGAGGACATTTCTATCGAGTTTTCTAGAGGACATTATCAAAGAGTTTCAACAGATGAATTTGCCATAGATTGACAGCAAGAACCCTCTTTTATTAAAATATCCAGAAAGTAAATGGGGGCGAGCAATGAATTACGTACGCGAACTACTGAAGGGAAATACTGATTGCTTGCTTCTTTCCCTGATCAATCGCCAACCCACGTATGGCTATCAAATCATAAAGGAACTAGAGAAAAAGAGCAGTGGATATTTCCAATTTAAGGAAGGCACTCTTTATCCTGCCCTGCACCGTTTGGAGAAAAGCAAACTTATCAAGGGTGAATGGCAATTGTTACCGAATGGACAGCAAAGACGCTATTATTATATCACCGAAAAGGGACAACAGGTGTTGGCTAACAGACTAGCGACATGGCAGGACTTCTCCGCAGCTGTTAGAGCAATTATACACCCAAAAATATCTTAAAATGTTACTATGGGTAATATTGTAAATTGCTATTTGGCTAGATTTAAAGCTTCCCTTCAGATTGATTCGAATATTAAAGAGAGTGTAGCGCAGGAACTTTATACACATCTAAAAGAAAAAAGTGAGGAGCTAAAAGAAAAAGGCTTTAGCGAAGAAGAAGCGGATAGACTCGCTGTTCAAGCTCTTGGCTCTCCGGAATTAATTGCTCGGCAAATCTATGAAACACATGCTCAAGGTAGCTGGCAAGAGGCGCTTTTGGCTGCGTTGCCTCATTTTACGGTGGCCCTACTTTTTGCTTTATATTACTGGCAAAACACCTTTTGTTTATCAGTATTATTGATGGCGATTGTTGGTATGGCGGTTTATGGCTGGCATCGAGACAAGCCAATATGGTTTTTCCCGTGGTTAGGATATTATCTGTTTCCAATATTGGTTAGCAGTATACTGCTAGTCTATTTTTCTCCTCAGATCGGATGGATAGCGACAATTACTTATGTTCCGCTGGCTCTTTTTGTCGTCATCTATATAGTGGAGCAAACCATGAAACGGGATGAGCTCTATGCTCTACTAATGTTAAGTCTTTTACCTGTGGCATTTGGCTGGTTACTATCGCCAGGTGTGGGGGACAAGTTCATAAGAAGCGATATAGCTATGGTGCAGCTAGAGGCAAAGGTTCCCTGGATTGTTGTTACTTTTGTTGTTTTGGCAATGGCAACTGTTGCCTTTGTGCGTCTTAAGCAGCGCCAACACAAAATTGCTGTTTTATTAATTCCTCTGATTGCAATTCTATTCTCGGTAGCCTTGACGGAGTGAGATTGCTTCGGCTAGTTCCCTCGCAACGACTTCGTCGGCTAAAATAGGACACTCTGGGGGTTATTTTTTCCCCAGGGCAGCCCCAAATGTTCGTAAGCATGTTTGGTGGCTACTCTACCACGAGGTGTGCGGTCCAAAAAACCCAATTGTAGAAGATAAGGCTCATAGACATCCATAATGGTATCAGCATCCTCATTAATAGAAGCAGCGAGGGTATCTAGCCCCACGGGACCACCATCAAACTTATCAATTATGGTGTGCAGTAACTTGTGGTCTACATCATCTAAACCCTTAGAATCTATTTCTAGTTTGGAAAGCCCTTCTAGAGCTATTTCCTTGGTGATTATGCCTTTTGCCATAACTTGAGCATAGTCTCGCACTCGCTTTAAGAGGCGGTTAGCTACTCGAGGAGTATTCCGGGCACGCTGAGCAATCTGGACAAGCCCCTCTCTTTCCACTGCCACTTTTAGAATAACTGCCGAACGCTCCAAAATCTTCAATATAGCTGCTTCGTCATAGAAATCAAGATGGTACATTGCCCCAAACCTATCCCGAAGCGGAGGGCTCAATAAAGCAAAGCGTGTGGTAGCTCCAATTAAGGTAAAGCGCGGTAAAGTCAAGCGCAAACTTCTGGCTGCCGGACCCTTGCCCAAGAAGATATCAAAGACAAAGTCTTCCATGGCAGGATAGAGTTTTTCTTCTACTGTGTGACCAAGTCTGTGGATCTCATCAATGAAAAGAATATCTCCTTCACGAAGGTTAGTAATAATGGCTGCCAAATCTCCGGGGCGTTCTATTGCCGGTCCCGAAGTGACTTTGATGCTAACTCCCATCTCAGCAGCAATAATATAAGCAAGTGTGGTCTTCCCTAACCCGGGAGGACCGTAAAGAATGACATGGTCTAAAGGCTCCCCCCTTTTTTGGCTGGCAGCAAGAGCTATCTTTAGATTCTCCTTAACTTTTTCCTGGCCTATAAATTCGTTTAGCCGTCTAGGACGGAGATCAGAGTCTGTCAAGCGATCTTCCGTAATTGACTCGCCGGAAATAACTCGCATGTCAAAAATTAACTTTGAATCCCTGTTTTTGCTTCTTGAATTTCTTGTTCATCTAGCACACGAGCTGGGATAAGCCTACCTAGGATGACGTTCCCCTTAAGTCCGATAAGCTTGTCTGTCTTACCTTTAATAGCAGCATCAACAAGAACGCGAGCCGTTTCCTGGAAGGAAGCTGCAGCTAACCAGCTATCCTTGCTCAGACTGGCTCTGGTTACTCCCAAAAGTATAGCCTGAGCTGTTGCCGGTTCACCTCCCTCAGCTAGTACCTTAGCATTTATATCTTCGTAAACGAAGCGGGAGACTAATTCTTCAGGAAGTAGTTTGCTGTCGCCTGAAGAGGTAATTCTTACATAGCTAAGCATCTGCCGAACAATAATGGCGATGTGTTTATCATGTATATTTACTCCTTGAGAACGATAAACCTTCTGCACTTCATCGAGCAAATATTGTTGTACTGCTTCTTTTCCCAAGATATGCAAGATGTCGTGGGGATCAATAATGCCTTCAGTAAGTGTTTGTCCTGCTTTTACCTTATCTCCTGATTTAACCAGTAAACGCATTCTGGCCGGAATTATGCATTCCCTGCTTTCCCTTTCCTCATATTTGACAAACAGAATGTTGCTGCTCTGACTTTCAGCCTCACCTTTATCCTCTTCCTTTAAGAAGGGGAGGCCCTCCACTCCTCCCACCTTATTTGGCAAGGGACGAGAGGGAGAGGGAAAAATGACTTGTCCCGAGACTCTGGCTACAACAGGGAATCGAGAAGGGATGCCCTCCTCTCCTCCCGCCTTATTTGGCGAGGGACGTGTAGTCGTAAGTCCTGAATCCGTAACTTCTGGCTCTCGATCCTTGACTAAAGTGGTACCAACGCTAACCCATTGTTTATCGCTTACAAGTAATGTTGCTCCTGGCGGAATTGGGTATTCATCCAAATATGATTCTGTGTTGCTGACCTTAACTACTAAATTTTCTCCGTCACTTTGAGTGACCTCAACAATACCATCAATCTCGGAAATTATGGCAGCGTTTTTTGGTATTCTTGCTTCGAAAAGCTCTTCGACGCGCGGTAATCCTGTGGTAATATCGGTACCCACTACACCTCCGGTATGAAAAGTACGCAAAGTGAGCTGAGTTCCTGGTTCACCAATGCTTTGAGCAGCAATGATTCCCACAGCGGTACCAAAATTTACTAATTGTCCCCTTCCCAAATCCCTGCCGTAGCAACTCTGACAGACACCTAATCGGGAACGGCAAGTGAGCGGTGATCTCAGGTAGAGTTGTTCGATATCAGCCTCAATTATTCGTTTTACCCTGTCCTCGTCGATTACTTCATTGCGCTCAACAATAACTTTACCCGTGCGGGGGTCAACGATTTTGCTTGCTGCCAGGTAGCCGATGATTCTTTCGTTGAAGGGAGGCAAGGAACCATCTTTGCTGTGCTTGGACATCCAGACTCCTTCTGTAGTGCCACAGTCCATCTCAGTCACAATAGCATCCTGAGCTACATCTATAAGGCGTCTGGTGAGATAACCGCTATCGGATGTCCTTAAAGCGGTATCAGCTAACCCCTTTCTGGCACCATGAATAGAAATGAAGTATTCCATGGGTGTAAGTCCGTCACGGAAGCTTGACTTAATGGGAAACTCTATTATTTTTCCAGAAGGATCAGTCATAAGCCCACGCATTCCTGCCATCTGCGTGACCTGAGAGATATTTCCTTTAGCTCCTGATGTGACCATCATGTAGATTCCGCCATAGTGGTCTAATGACCGAGATACCTCCTCAATAATTTTGTCTGTGGTTTCCATCCATACTTGAACTGTATTTTCATAGCGCTCACCCTCAGTAATTAAGCCATGGCTAAATTGCTCCCCAACGATTCTAACTTTCTCCTCAGCCTCCTTAAGAAGTTTAAATTTGGATGGTGGTCCCTCAACATCATTCATAGCTATGGATATCCCTGATTTGGTAGCGTAGTCAAAACCTAATTGCTTAAGGCTATCCAGCATAGCGGCAGTAGTTTCATTACCCAACAAACGGATAGAGTCAGATACCAATGTTCTCAATGCTGCTTTATCCATCACCTTATTACAGAAGCGGAGTTGTGGAGGTAGAGCTTCATTGAATAAGATTCGTCCCACGGTGGTATTTATCCTCTTCCCTTGTTCGTCCCGCACCACGATCTGGGCACAAATTTCAATGGTGCCGAGCTCATAGGCAAACCTTGCCTCCTCAAAATTACTGAAGAATCTACCTTCGGGGATTTCACTCCTAGCTCCGGGCTTAATGGTCGTAAGATAATAGCAACCGAGAACCATATCCAGGGTAGGTATCGCTACAGGCTCACCGCAGCTCGGCGACAATATATTGTAGGGACTAAGCATGTATTCTCGGGCTTCTTTTACTGCTGCCCGGGATAGTGGCACATGAACTGCCATTTGGTCGCCATCGAAATCGGCATTAAAGGCGGAGCAGACCAGGGGATGAATTTGAAAGGCGTCTCCATCAATTAGTACAGGCTCAAAAGCCTGGATACTCAGGCGATGTAGTGTAGGGGCACGATTAAGCAATATAGGACGCCCTTTTATTGCTTCATTAAGTGCCTCCCAGACCTCGGGCCCACGTCTTTCCATCTGACGCTTGGCGCTTTTTGGGTTGCTGGCGTAGCCTTTCTCTACGAGTTTATGAATAACGAATGGTTTAAATAACTCTAAGGCAACATGGCGTGGCAAACCACATTGATGAAGCTTAAGCTTAGGACCAACAACTATAACTGAGCGACCACTATAGTCTACTCGCTTGCCCAAGAGGTTTTGACGGAAACGTCCTCTTTTACCACTGAGTATAGCGGCGAGTGATTTCAATTCATGGTTATTACCAGTCGTGACTATTCGTCCCCTTCGTCCGTTATCAATAAGTGCGTCCACAGCTTCCTGCAACATACGCTTCTCATTACGAAGAATGATTTGTGGGGCACCCAACCGCATGAGACGCCGCAGACGATTATTGCGATTGATAACCCTCCGATAGAGGTCATTAAGGTCGCTAATGACAAAACGGCCCCCACCCATCTGAACTATAGGACGCAAGGCTGGAGGCAATACAGGAAGCACAGTCAAGACTGTCCATTCAGGTTTATTTCCACTAAGCTTAAAAGCCTCCACTAATTGTAACCGTTTGGAGAGTTTCTTATGGTATTGTCCTGAGGCAGTGCGGATTTGCTCCAGGAGTTCCTGGTGCAATTTATCTATGTCAATTTTCCTTAGGATTTCTAGAATAGCCTCAGCCCCCATGCCAGCTTTAAAGATTTCACCGTATTTCTCATTGAGTTCTCGATACTCTTCCTCAGTGAGCACCCTTAGCGGCTGCAGTTTTTCTAATTCCTCTCTTTTTACTCTTAACTCCTCCTCATTTTGGGCAAGCTTGGCGATAGCATTAGCGCGCAATTGGTTAATTTCCCTAACCCGGAGATCTTCTTCCGATGGAGTCTGTTCCGAGCGCAAGCGAGGAATCCCTGCTCCCAGTTTGCTTCGGCTACGCCTCGCAACCACTTTCGTTCCTCGCAATGACAGGCGAGGAATCTCCAGTTTTTCCACTTCCTCATCTAATTGCTCCTCTAGCTTGGTAGCTTTTTGTGCCATTTCCTCTTCAAGCTGCTGTATTCTCTTTTGCTTAGCCTCATCGTCAATCGAGGTGACGATATATCGAGCGAAATAGATGACACCATCGAGGCTTCGTGGTGACAAATTAAGAAGAAGTCCGAGGCGGCTAGGTACTAATTTAACAAACCATATATGGGTGACTGGTGCTGCTAATTCTATATGTCCCATGCGTTCTCTACGCACACTAGAATGAGCTACCTCAACCCCGCATTTATCACAGATAACACCCTTATATCGTGACTTTTTATATTTCCCACAATGGCACTCAAAGTCTTTAGTGGGGCCAAAAATCTTTTCACAAAAGAGGCCATCCCTTTCTGGTTTAAAAGTGCGGTAGTTTATTGTTTCCGCCTTGGTTATCTCCCCGTGAGACCAGCTCCTGATCTGTTCTGGTGAAGCAAGACTTATTCTAATACCATTAATAGCATCAAATTGTGGCATATTCCTCCGTCAAACCCTGAACTTGATTCAGGGCAAACATCAAAATGACAAGTCAATCCTGAATTAAGTTCAGGACAAAGATTATTTTTGATTTTTGCATTTTAAGCTTTGATTTTCTTTAGGGCTCACTGAGTAATTCGACAGCAAGACCTAAACTGCGTAGCTCCATAAACAAAACCTTGGCTGCCTCTGGTATGCCAGGCTGTTGAATATCTTCACCCTTAACAATAGCCTCATAAGCTTTAGCTCGCCCCATGAGATCATCTGATTTTATAGTAAGCATTTCTTGAAGCGTATGAGCGGCACCGTAACCTTCCAATGCCCATACTTCCATCTCGCCGAACCGCTGACCACCGAATTGTGCTTTACCCCCTAAAGGCTGTTGTGTGATGAGTGAATATGGACCCGTGGAACGAGCGTGTACTTTATCTTCAACAAGATGAATTAGTTTCATCATATAGATATTGCCTACGGCTACAGGTTGGTCAAAGGGCATGCCAGTTTTTCCATCCCGGAGCTCTATTTTGCCAAAGGTTGGGGGATAAACTCTCCGCTCTTTATAAATCTTTTGAGAGAGGTGCTCCAAATCCTCGTCACTCAAATTTCGTACATAACTGTCTCCATCTCCCTTTATACCCTGTTCTTCGAGCCACAAAATAAGAGAGACCCTTCTGGCCATACCGCGATTTTTTTCATTCATTACTTCCTCAGCAACAAAGCCGTGACCTTGAAGCCATTCCTTGATTTTTCCTTGGTCAGCTGCCGCGCTATCTTCCCCTGAACTTGATTCAGGGTCAAAGTTGACAGCGCCCGCATTCCAGGCTATCCAGACTCGGGCTAGGGCATCTTCAATATCTATGGCATCGGCTCCGTAAAAAACTGGGCTAAGTGCCCTAAAGCCTAACACCTGAGCTGCCCAGCCTAAGTGGGCTTCCAATACCTGACCAATATTCATACGGGATGGGACACCAAGCGGGTTGAGAACAATGTCCACAGGTGTGCCATCAGGCAGAAATGGCATATCTTCCTCTGGCAAAATGACAGAAATGACTCCTTTATTGCCATGCCTTCCTGACATTTTGTCTCCCACCGAGATTTTACGTTTTTGTGCTACCCATACCTGTACCAACGTGTTTACCCCGATAGGTAATTCATCATAATTATCGCGGGAAAAGACTCTGACATTGATCACTCTTCCCCATTCACCAGGGGGCATTCTGAGAGAGCTATCTTTTACTTCACGTGCCTTGCCACCAAAAATAGCTCGTAGTAGCTTCTCTTCTGCCGAAGGTTCGGTTTCTCCCTTGGGAGTGATCTTGCCCACTAGAACATCACCAGGCTTCACTTCAGCTCCAATACGTATGACACCTTTCTCATCGAGTTCAATCAGGCTATCTTCACTTATGTTAGGTATATCAATAGTGAGCTCTTCAGGTCCAAGCCCGGTATCACGTGCCTCTGTCTTATATTTCTCAATGTGAATAGAGGTATAGACATCGTCTTTGACCAATCTGTGGCTAATAACGATGGCATCCTCGTAATTCCATCCTTCCCAACTCATAAAAGCGCAAATGATATTCTTTCCCAAAGCGAGTTCTCCATCGTTTGTGGATGAGCTATCCGCCAAAACCTGCCCTTTCTTAACTCTATCGCCTTTATTTACTCGAGGGTATTGGTCGATACATGTTCTCTGATTAGTTCTAAGAAATTTGCTTAGCTTATATGTGTGCTCTTTTCCATCTTTATCCTGGATCACAATTTGCGAGCTCGTTACTGAGGTTACTATACCATCGTCGGGAGCAAATATCACTTGCCCGCTATATTTTGCTACTTCTTTTTCCATGCCAGTAGCCACCAAGGGGGCTCTTGGCAGCATCAGTGGCACTGCCTGACGTTGCATGTTACAACCCATCAAAGCGCGGTTAGCATCATCATGTTCCAGAAAGGGAATAAGGCAGGCAGAAGTACCGAATATTTGTCTTGGCGAAACATCTATGAAGTCTATCTTGTTTGCCAGTTCCCTAAAATATTTATTGCCCTTTCTAACCTCTACTGTTTCATTAACAAACTTATTTCTTTCATTGAAAACAACATTAGCCTGAGCTATGACATATTGTTCCTCTTCATCAGCCGCTAGGTAAGTTACTTGGTCAGAAACGAAAGGAACCACCTTGATAGTTTTGAGGGGGAGGGAGCATAGTCTTTGGGCGGTCTTCTTGATGACAAGTGTAGCGGATTTAGCTATGAGATTACCCTGGTCATCCACGATATCTTCTCGAATCGTCCTGCCCAACAATTCTTCTTTAACATTGGGAACCTCGTGGATGACTTTGTGATAAGGAGTTTCGACAAAACCATATTCATTAATCCGGGCATAAGTGGCTAAAGACCCAATTAAGCCGATGTTAGGACCTTCAGGGGTCTCTATAGGACAAATTCTGCCATAGTGGGAATAATGCACATCACGGACTTCGAAGCCAGCTCGTTCTCTGGTGAGCCCGCCAGGACCCATGGCAGAAAGGCGACGTTTATGTGTCAATTCAGCCAGTGCGTTGGTCTGATCCATAAATTGGGATAGTTGTGATCGGGCAAAAAACTCTCTTACCGCTGCCGCTATGGGATGAACATTAATCAAAGTGGTAGGAGTCGCTGCCTCAGGACCAACAATACTCACTCGCGCTTTAATGGCTTTCTCTAATCGTAATAAGCCACTGTGAAATTGTCTTTGTACCGAAAAGCCTACTGTCCGCGCTCGCCTGTTCCCTAAATGGTCAATGTCGTCGGGGCTCTCCCTACCATTATTGATAGCAATGAGACGGCGAATTATCTGTACCAAATCCTGGGGAGTTAAGCCGGTATAGTCTGGTGAGATATTAAGCCCCAACTTCTTGTTAATCTTGTAGCGACCAATCTTGGCTAAATTGTAGCGCTTGGGATTGAACAGGAAATTGTTTAACAGTTTCTCGGCACTATCAAGGCTGGGAGCCTCTCCGGAAGATAATTTTCGGTAAATATCAAATAAAGCGCTAGTCTTGTTCTTAATCAAGGGATCCCGCTCTATGGTAGAGCGAATAAAGCTGTGGTCAGGAGAATTGTCTACATCTTGGAAAAGAGAAAATAAGGTATCGTCACTTTCATAGCCTACGGCACGCAATAAAGTAGTAGCAAGTATTTTCCGCTTGCCACTCACCTTTACTGAGATCACATCCTGACTGGAAGTGTCAAAGTCGAGCCATGCTCCACGTTCCGCTACAAGTTTAGCCGTGCCTGACTCTCGTTCAGTTGCAGGGTCCTTTTCTAAAGTAAAATAAACTCCGGGAAAGCGAGTCAGTTGGCTAACTACTACCCGCTCTGCCCCAGAAATGATAAAAGTACCCTTATCTGTCATTAGAGGAAAATCACAAAGGAATAGTTCCTGTTCTTTTATCTCCCTCGTGCTTTTAACCACTACTTGAACGGTGACATAGAGAGGAGAAGCATAAGTCATACTTTGTTCCTGACACTCGGTAATTGTATGCTGAGGCTCTTGGAATTCGTAGTCAATAAAATTGAGGTCTAATCTGGTGCCAGTGTAGTCTTGAATCGGCGAAATTTCCTCAAATAGCTCCTTCAGACCTTCCTCTTGAAACCAGCGAAAGGAGTCGAGTTGAATCTGAATAAGATCAGGTATTTCGACACTCTCGGGCAATTTGGCGAAGGATTTTACTAAGTCATGTTCAGGTGCCAAAGAAATAGCCATAGTCCTTTCTCCTCGGAACAAAGAATTTCTTTCAAAATATTAGACTAAGAGGAATTAAGATCCGCTGAAAACGCGGAAATGTCGTAATACATACCGTAAACTTTCAGTATAAAACCCATAGCAAAATTTGTCAAATCATCCGCTACTTAACCCTAAAGATTATTGCCAGATTTCAAACAAAATTTCCGAGGGCGTGTAATTTACTTCGGGGGAAGCTCATCCCAGCCATTTTGTTTTTCCCAAAATTTTACCTGAATATTTTTATTATACCACAAAATTTCCAGTTTAAGCGAATTATTCGCCCTTCCTTTTGCAAAAAATTTAACTGTTAACTTGCCATGGGACACTTTTTAGCCTGCCCGTCATTTAATCCACAAGCATGACATTTTCCGTAGCGGCAATCTGGAGTTTCTTTTTCCTGCCACATGTTATGATATTCCCTTTGCAAAAATTCAAGATTTACACCGGTATCAATGTGACTCCAGGATAAAGTCTCATCTAGAGCTCGTTCCCGATTGGCATAAAAGGAAGGATGAAGCCCAAATTGTTGGAAGGCATCTAACCATTTGTGGTAGTCGAAGTATTCGTTCCAAGCATCAAATTTGCAACCCGTCTGCCACGCGTAATGGATAACCTGTCCCAAGCGACGGTCACCTCGAGATAAAGCTGCCTCTAGTTGACTCGTCTTAGGGTCGGCCCATGAGAATCCTGCTTTTAGTCGGCTTAGCTCTTTTTTGAGTATAGCATATTTGGGGAGCAATTGTTCCTCAGTTTCTTGGGCTAGCCATTGGCAAGGAGTATGAGGCTTAGGAACAAGGATAGAGACGCTGATATGTAGTCTAATTTTTCCCCCAAGGCGGCGTATTTTAGTCATAAGCTCCACAATGCTGTAAATATCCTCTAGAGTTTCGCCGGGCAGTCCTATCATGAAGTATAGTTTGATCTTTGTCCATCCTTTGTCCAGAACAAAGGCTAAGGTATTCAATATCGTTTCCTCAGATATACCTTTATTTATGATGCGGCGTAGTTTTTCGCTGCCCGCCTCGGGAGCGAAGGTTAGAGTTGGTCTGCGTCGCGCTGGCAGCAAATCGAGCAATTTTATCACGGAAGAATCCATACGCAAGCTGGGGAAAGAGAAAGTTAAGTTATCGCCATAAAACTGCTGCGAGAGCCGTGTAATGAGTTTGTCAATATCAGAGTAGTCCCCGCTGCTGAGAGAGAGCAAAGATATTTCACTATAGCCACAATTTTTTAGTAACTCGCCTGCCGCAGTTACTACATCTTTGTGTGGGCGTTCCCGCACTGGTCGATAAATTATACCTGCTTGACAGAAGCGACAACCTCTAGTGCAACCTCGCTGTATTTCTACACTACCACGGTCATGTACTACCTCGATATAGGGGACGATTGGACTGGTGACGGGAAAAGGTAATCTAGTCACTATCCTGCGATTGATTTTTGGTTTAGCTTCAGCTATCTGAGGTAAAATACTGTTAATACTCCCATCCTTATTGTAATCGACACAATAAAAGGAGGGAACATATATGCCAGCAAGCCGGGCAGATTGCTTCAGCAGCGTCTTCTTATCTCTCCTATATTCGCGAAAGACTTCTAATAACTCCAAGATTATTTCTTCACCTTCACCAATAACGAACAAGTCAATAAAATCAGCCAGTGGCTCAGGGTTAAGAGCACAACTTCCTCCAGCAATTATCAAGGGATGAGAATCTCCTCTACTGGAGCTGAAGAGCGGAATTTGGGCTAAGTCGAGAATATTTAGTACATTGGTGTAGGTGAGTTCATAACCCAGGGAAAAGCCAATTATGTTGAACTCCTTTAGTGCTTGCCTGGATTCTAGACTAAAAAGTGGGATATTTCGCCTTCGCATGATTGCTTCCATATCTACCCAAGGAGCATAAACTCTTTCTGCCAGGACATCTGGCTGACGGTTTAATATCTCATAAAGAATAGGCAAAGCCAGATTGGACATACCAATTTCATAGATTTCGGGATAGCATAATGCTATTCGAATAGGCGTTGTTTTCCAATCCTTAACGATGGAATTCCACTCACCTCCAGTGTAGCGAGCCGGCTTTGTGACTTGATTTAAAATTTCGTTGGGATACTTCATTTATCTTCCAGTTTGAGCATTATAGCCCGTCTTAGTTCCAACCTTCAATGACTATTGACATATCCGTAGTATGTGCTAAACTTATAGTTGATTGCAGAATTCCTCACATTATCCCTCCCCTGGTAACCTCTCCCTTGAGGGAAAAGGGAAAGTATGTGAAGTTTTTTGCAAGCCCCTAATTAATATATAGGAGGTGAAATATGTTTTGTTCTAAATGCGGTGCCGAAAATCCCGAGGCTGCTAAGTTTTGCTCTAAGTGCGGTGTTGAGCTTGGTATTGCTGCCAAGCCACCTGAAGTTCCAGCTAAACCAGGAGCGGAGAGCAGCACCGGGATGTCAGCCAATGTAGCCGGGCTTCTTTGCTACGTGGCTACGTGGGTAACGGGAATAGTTTTTGTGGTACTTGAGAAGAAGAGTAAATTTGTCAAATTCCATGCCTGGCAATCCATCATGACGTTCGGGATATTGTCCGTGGTTCAGATTGTTATATCGATCCTTGGTAGTATTGCACTAGCTACCTTTTCGCTTGGACTATGGGGGTTTGTGCATGTCCTTAACGTCATTCTTTGGGTTGTAATTGTTGGCCTATGGATTGCCCTTATGCTTCTAGCGTACAGCGGGAAAATGTGGAAGCTACCCTGGATAGGCAACTGGGCTGAGAAGCAGGCTGGCAAAGTTTCCTAAAGGCTTTAGCCTGCTATCGCTTTCTTGTAAGGCGAGGTAGCATCCTTGAAGATCTGTTTTACCTTGTCCATTGGCAGATCTTTCTCGGTCTTGTTTAAAAGATTTCCTCTAATTTGAGGGAAAACTCCTTCAGCAAAGTGGAGTTAAGAGAGTCTCCAGCCTGATAGACCTGCGTTGTCTCAAATCCCTTCTCCCCTAATGTCATCACTTCAACACGTTTATTCTGCAGGTCAGCTATCCAGTATTCTTTGACACCATACTTGGCGTAAAGTTTGCGCTTCAAGCCTTTATCCCTTCCTACCGTGGCAGGGGAAAGTATCTCAATTACAAGGTCGGGAGCTCCCTGAATATTCTTCTCGGTGATGATGTGGGAGCGCTCTTTGGAAATAAACAAAATGTCAGGTTGGATAACATCCTCATCTGAAAGAACAACATCCAAAGGTGCATAACATATCTCTCCAAGCTTACGGCTCGTGATATAATCATCCAGAATTCGGAAAAGTTTTTTCGAAACTGTCTGATGTGACCATCCTGGTGAAGGTACCATAGAAAACTCTCCTTCCATTAGTTCGTAGCGTTTATCCTGGGGAAGTTGTTCGTAATCTTCGTAAGTAAATTTAACCTTTGTCCTGAGCATCTTTGTCCTCCTACAGTATTCTACAAGCCCGGAAAGAAATGGTCAACTTACCCATCCCTCTCCATATAAACCTTTCCCCCTCGTTTTCGTTTTACTCTATAATAGACATCGTTGTGATGTCTATCGAAAGAGATGTAGTCTCTCGAGCAATAGGGGGTGATAGCGAAGCCTTTGGCCAGCTTTACGAGGAACATTTCGCTAAAATTTATCGTTATGTTTACCTCAGATTGGGAAATCGAGCTGAGGCTGAGGACTTAACTCAGGAGGTTTTTGTTAAAGCTTTGGCGGCGATTGGCTCCTATAAATGGCAGAATTTGCCCTTTACTTCCTGGCTATTTCGTATTGCCCATAATCGTGTGATTGATTATTTGAGAAAAGAAGGCAAACGAGAGAGGCAATACTGGGATGACAACATACGCATTGACGCACCCAGCCCGGAGCTTATTGCTGAGCATGAGCTTGAAATTGAGGAATTAAATGAGAATATAAAGAGGCTATCTCCGGCGCAACATGAGGTGATTTCCCTTCGTTTTGGTGCCGGACTTTCTCTCGCTGAGGTAGCTAAGGTTTTGGGCAAAAGCACGGGTACGGTGAAAGCTCTACAATATAATGGCATAATGGCATTAAGAAAGATGATGCGCAATGAGAAGTAAGAAACTAAGTAAAAAGGGTATCCAGAATATTTTGGATAATTGCCTAGAGCGCATGCTTCAGGGCGAAAGCATTGAGGACTGTCTCACGACCTATCCCGAACAGGCTCGTGAGCTAGAGCCTTTGCTTGAAATTTGTAGCGCTATTAGGCAAAGTTCCCTGGTTATTCGGCCCGCTTTTGAGTTTAAAGAGAGAGTCCGCTCCCAGCTTCAAGGTATGCTCGTTGCCAAAGCAGAGCCAAAACGAGCTAAAGTTCCTATCTGGCATAGGCGCTGGGTGGTGGCACTAGCCAGTGTGCTGGTTATCTTTATTGCTGGCATAGGAACGGTGGTTGCCTCGCTAAACACTTTGCCCGGTGAGTCTCTTTATCGTGTAAAGCTTGCTTCTGAGGAGATAAGGCTGACATTAAGTTTTTCTGATTTAAATAAGGCGAAGCTTTATATCCAGTTTGCGCAACGAAGGACAGCGGAGATGGCTGAGACGGCTCGTCAAGGTAATGGTGATAAGACTTTCCTGTTGGCGGAGAAGGCTGCCAGCAATGTAGAGCAGCTAGGCAGAATTCTTGAGGAGGCAAAAACACGGCAGGCTAATGGTCCAAAACTATTAGCTCCATCCCCACCACCCACTCCGTTTACGTCCGAAGAAACAGAAGCTTATGGCGAAATAGCAAAGGGAGATAAAGGTGAATTGGCAACAATGCTAAGCCACAGCCGCACTAGAAATTTAGATAAATTA
>MNYE01000004.1 GCA_001873005.1 Dehalococcoidia bacterium CG2_30_46_9 | reverse complement strand
TTATTCAGGAGTGGCAAGAGAATCTTGGTGTCGAAGTATCAGTAAGACAACTGGAGCCCGAAGTTTTCCTGTATCACTTGAAGCAAGAGAAAGACGAGATGTTTATGCTTGGCTGGGTAGCCGACTATCCCGACCCACATAATTTCCTCGATAACCTCTTTCGTACCGGGGCAGAAAATAACATTTTTGATTACAGCAACCCTGAACTCGATGCCCTGCTTGACCAGGCGGCTATAGAACAAGATAGCGCCACTCGCTTAGCTCTATACCAGCAGGCTGAGCAGAAAATAGTTGACGAAGCCCCCTGCCTTCCCTTGTGGTTTGGTGAGAATTATGTCCTGAGTAAACCTTATGTCAAGGGTTACCGGCTTAGTCCCCTGGGCATCCCTGACCTGAGCCAGGTATATCTAGAGAAGCATTAATCTGCCCAGCAGGCTTATGGCTGCGAAACTAGGACTTTTTACCTATTGACTGAGTTTAGCTACGTAATCTATACTGCAAATAGCTGATCGTAGCAATCTTGGTAACCGAATAAAAGAAGGTGGTGACAAGCATGATTTCTAATCGGCAGACATGGTTCAGAAGAATTTGTATCATCATTATTCTTCTCGCTATCGCTCTAACGCCTCTTGCCAGCGTCAGTGATTCATCAGCTCAGGCTGCAGAAACGCTCCAACCACGAGAGACGGCAACAATGTCAGCAACCGTTGCTGACAAGGAAATTCCTCAAACTGATATTGGCAAGTCAGGGAACAGGTTGTCCCATCCATATCTGGTGAGAACATTCGTTGATGACGAGGGACGAGAGATAGACGAGGTCATTGTTCCTGGGCGGCCACCGGAAATCAAAGCCGCGGTAGCGACTGTTCCTGAACCTAATACTGCTATGGGAATAACCGTTCTTCCAAATGTGCCCGCCTTTGACTGGAGCTATGGGTGCTCTGCAACCTCGGCGGCTATGCTATTTGGCTATTATGACAGGACTGGCTACAGCAATATGTATACAGGTGTCACCAATGGCGGAGTATGTCCTCTGGATAACTCGATATGGGGTGAGACGGTGTATCCCAGTGTGACATGCCACGAGTGTCCGCTAAGTGCTACCCATCAGGGCACAGATGGACGCACGTTAAAGGGGTATGTGGATGACTACTGGATAGATTATGGCAATGCCGGTCCAGACCCTTATATTAGTGGCAATTGGACACGACATAATGACGACTGCACAGGTGATTTTATGGGAACTAGCCAATCTAGCTTTAGCAATAGTGACGGCGGCACTAGATTCTTTTTCTACCCGAATGGTGACCCCCTCTATGATTATACATGGGGGGAACCTAGTCAGCGGGATGGCTGCCATGGCATGAGACTATTTGCTCAATCGCGCGGCTATAGCGTAATAACAAACTTCACCCAATATATCAAAGGCCAAGGCACTGACTCGAACAAGGGCTTTACTTTTGATGACTTTATGGCTGAAATTGATGCCGGGCGGACTGTGCTTATTCAGGTTGTGGGACATACAATGCTTGGTTACGGATACAACACAGCCGGCAACATTGTTTATATACACGATACATGGGATCACAGTAACCATCAGATGACCTGGGGTGGAACTTACAGTCCGATGCTACTGCAACACTGGGGGGTTACTGTCATTCGGCTGGCTACAACCACTCCGACCCCAACCATTTCTTTTAGCCCTGCAAGCTTTAGTTTCAGTGCCCCTGTAGGTGGGTCTAACCCGCCAAATCAAACATTGCAGATCTGGAACTCAGGCGGCGGCACACTTAACTGGTCAGTCAGTGACAATGCTGTCTGGCTTACCCTATCACCACCCAGCGGCAGCTCCACCGGAGAACACGACTCTGTCACTGCCACAGTGAACATTGCAGGGATGTCTAGTGGCAGCTATCCCGCTGTCATCACCATCTCTGCCCCAGGAGCAACTAATACCCCGAGGACAGTACCGGTGAGCTTAACTATCAACAACCCGCCGAATATACCATCGAATCCCTCACCAACAAATTATGCCACCGGAGTTTCCGTGAATACTGATTTGAGCTGGACTGGTGGTGATCCCGATGCCGGAGATACGGTAACCTATGATCTTTACTTTGGCACCAGCGCAAACCCACCTTTAGTTTCCAGCCATAAAACAGCAACAACGTATGACCCTGCCACCTTAGCCTATAACACCAAATATTACTGGAAGATAGTGGCTACTGATAGTCATGCAGCAGCAACTACGGGACCGGTATGGGATTTCACTACTGGTCTGGCACTGAACAATCCTCCTAACATGCCCTCGAATCCCTCACCAACAAATCATGCCGCTGGTGTCTCCGTTAATCCTCATTTGAGCTGGACTGGTGGCGACCCCAATGCCGGAGATACGGTAACCTACGATGTTTACTTTGGCACCAGCGTAACCCCACCTTTAGTTTCCAACCATCGAACAGCAACAACGTATGACCCAGGAACATTAGCTTATGGCACCAAATATTACTGGAAGATAGTGGCTACTGACAATCATGCAGCAACAACTACGGGACCGGTATGGGACTTCACTACTGCCTTGCCAGCAAAACCGGTCATGTGGAATTGTCCCCTTGGTGGGCAGGCTCTGATTGCTCCTTACCCTGGTGCGGGGAGACCCTTCTTAAGTGTGGCTGCTGCTTGCTCCGCGATAACTGCGTCTGCTGGTGCTAAATTGTGGGGTATTTATTACCTGGATGAGACTACTGGCACATGGCTTTACTATATTCCTGGCTTTGCTGGCAACACTCTGACTCAGCTTGAGCCAGGCAAATACTACTATGTGGTAGTATCGGGTGCCTGCACCCTACAAATTCCACAGGGATAATGGGCAAAGGAAACCTTGAAGGAAATGAAAGGGTTATGTCAAGGTTTGGTATAAGGGCTCAAAGTAAACCAAAGGAAATATTCTAAGGCTCCCTGGAATACTTGTGCCAGAGTTCGGTTACCTTGGATTCAAGATGGCTTATATCACCATCGTTGTAAATTATCTCGTCAGCATATTTCATCTTTTCTTCTGCCGGCATCTGCGACCTGAGGCGAGCTAAAACTTCAGATTCATCTACGCCCCTATCCCGGTTAACCCTCTGGACCACCATGTCTTGGGGAGCGGCCACTAACCAGACTTTGTCCACTAAGTCCAACCAATTAGCTTCGATGAGCAGCGTCGCTTCGAGGACAACAATTTTAGCTTCCTGCTGGCGGTAAGTTTCAATTCTATCTTTCGCCAGCCGATACGCCGCAGAATGCACTATTTGGTTGAGGCGAGCTAGAGCTTCAGGCTGCGAAAACACTATGTCTGCCAGTCTTTGGCGATTGATTTCTTCATCAGGGTTGAGTATGCCTTTACCAAAAGTGTCAATCAATTCTTTCCATGTCCGACTATGCGGCTTATAAGTCTCCTGCGCCAATTTATCGGCATCAATAATTACAGCGCCAAGCCGAGCTAGAATCTGGCACACAGTACTTTTACCACTGCCTATATTGCCGGTAACCCCAATGACAAGCATCTTTGTCAAGATTATGGTCTTACTCTACCTCAAGCCATTCTTCTCTTGATATTCCGGCACGCTTTAAGATTCTCTGAAGGAGGTCAAGCCTTATTTCCTTCCTGTGTGGATTGGGGATAGTCAAGACTAGCTCCCCTTTAATCATGTAAGGATGTTTTCCACCTCTGTAAGGGCCATCAAAACCAAGCCGGCAAAGTCGACTCACCAGTTCTGTCCAGGAGACTGGGGAAAACTTAGCCACTGATTTCCAGCCTTTCTAGCTCTTCTACCCGACAACTTCCAAGTGGGGGTATTGGCAGTCCTCTTCTCAACCTTATCACAATCCAGCCATCAATGACTTCAGTAAGGTTGCGGCGACACTCCTCTAAAGTCTTACCTGTTGCCCATACCCCCGCGAGGTCAGGCACTTCCCCATAGTAAGGCTCTCCATCATCAATAAGTTCATATTTTGCCCTCTCTAAAGCAGCCTCTATGTACTCTTTAATCATTAGCTCCAACCTCCTTCAGATTCTACTTTAAGAAATCTTAAATCAAGAGTCCTTATCTTCCTCTACCATTTCATTCTATCATAAAGCTCTCTGGTAGGTTTACAGCAACGAGCTACTACGAAACAATTATGACGCGATAAGTTAGGATGGTATAATATCAAAGGGTGGATTAGTGGAAAAAGAGGCGATACTCTACGAAAAACTTCCTGACTCAAGGGTGCAATGCCAGGTTTGTCAGTGGCGTTGCATTATCAATCCCGGTAAGCTTGGCGTTTGCCGCATGCGACTCAACCGTGCTGGTAAGTTATATGCTCGGAATTATGCTGAGACATCTTCGGTGGCAGCCGACCATATTGAGAAGAAACCCCTGTTCCATTTCTTCCCGGCCACTTACGCTTTTTCTTTGGGCACCTGGGGATGTAACTTTCACTGTCAGCACTGCCAGAACTGGGAGATTTCCTGTGTGGATCTCCCGCCTACATCGCAACAATTAGTGCCCGAGAAGGAAATAGAGCTGACCAAAAAGTATAATTGCGCCGGCATTGCCTGGACTTATAACGAGCCTACAATATGGCTTGAATATACCCTGGATTCAGCCAAACTGGCTAAGAAAAATGGTCTGTATACTGTTTATGTTACCAATGGCTATATCACGCCCGAGGCTATGGATACTATAGGTCCCTACCTTGATGCCTGGAGAGTTGACATTAAAGGTTTTAGTGATGCTTTTTACCGCCAATTAGCCAAAATATCCGGCTGGAGAGCTATCCTGGATATGGCCAAGCGAGCTAAAGAGAAATGGGATATGCATGTTGAAGTGGTAACCAACATCATTCCCACAATGAACGATGATGAGGAACAGCTTAAAGGCATTGCCACCTGGATTAAAGATAACTTAGGTGAGCTTACTCCCTGGCATGTAACCCGCTTTTACCCCATGCGTAATTTACTTCATCTGCCACCCACTCCGGTAACCACTCTGGAAAAGGCTTACCAGATTGGAAAGGAGGTGGGATTAAAGTTTGTTTATCTTGGCAATGTGGCGGGACATGAATACGAGAATACTATATGCTATTCCTGCGGTAAACTCATTGTTCGCCGTATTGGGTATGATACCCAAGTGCTAGGGCTGGAAGGCTCAAAATGCCAGTTTTGTGGTGCTGAGCTTAATTTCAGGACAAGGCTAAAGTAGGATAAGGAGGACTTATATGGAGAAAAAAATTCATTCCATAGTCAAATTAGCTAAGGAAACGGTGGAAAACTACATTCGTGAAGGTAAGATACCCAAGCCCGAAGAGCTTACTCCAGAGATGAAAGAGCGGGCAGGTGTTTTTGTCTCCATTCATAAACATGGTCAGTTGCGAGGCTGTATTGGCACCTTTGAGCCCACCAAAAAGAACGTCGCTGAAGAGATTATGAGCAATGCTATTAGTTCGGCTACGAGAGACCCTCGTTTTCCTCCAGTAGGTGCTTCCGAACTCCCTGCTCTGGAATATAGCGTGGATATCCTCACTCAACCTGAACCGGTTAAGGACATAAAAGAACTTGACCCCAAGGAATACGGGGTCATTGTAGAAAGCGGTTTCCGGCGAGGGCTTTTACTCCCTGACCTGGAAGGCGTGGACAGCGCTGAGGAACAAATCGCCATCTGCCGCCTCAAGGCGGGAATTTCCCCTGACGAGCCGATTAAGCTGGAGCGCTTCCAGGTGAGGAGGTTCAAGTAAGATTTGACATTATGACATATATCTGTTATGGTAATGTTAAGTATCAAGGGGGAGGTCGAAAATGAAAAAGACTATGATTTATGTTAGCGAAGAGACGCATAAAGGGCTAAAGAAGCTAGCTTTTGAGAATGATACTTCTATTGCTGAACTAATTCGTAGGGCTGTCGATATTGTCTATGGGGAAGACATCGAAGACATTAAAGATATGGAGGAGGAACTAGCCCGATATCAAAATCAACCTGGCTCAGCAATAGAGCTGGAAGAGTATCTATCTAGGAAGAAAGCGAGTGTATCAGGTTGAGCTTACCCCTAGGGCACAGCGCGAATTAGACAAAGTTCAAGAGGAAGAATTTGAGTACATAGTTGTTGCTCTTCATTGATAGACTCTTTTAATGGAGAAAATACCTCTTTTTGATCTGCCGGAGGGGGAAAAAGAGCTACCTCGCAACATGCCTCTGGCGGCAAGAATGCGACCACGGACTTTTGCCGATTTCGTCGGGCAGGAGCATTTAGTTGCCGAGGGGCGAGTGCTTAGAAAATGTATTGAGTCAGACCAGCTACCCTCCATGATCTTGTGGGGACCGCCGGGCAGTGGCAAAACAACTTTAGCTCATATTATTGCCAATATCACCAAATCACACTTCAGCCCTTTAAGTGCCGTAAGTGCCGGCGTGGCTGACTTACGACATATTATTGGTGAGGCTAAGGAGAGGCTAAAGTTATCCGGACAGAAAACAATTCTTTTTATTGACGAAATCCACCGCTTTAATAAGGCGCAACAGGATGCTGTATTGCCTTTCGTGGAAAATGGCACAATAACCCTTATTGGGGCAACCACAGAAAACCCTTCCTTTGAGGTTGTCTCACCGCTCCTTTCGCGCTGTCGGGTTTTTCGTTTGAATCCATTGAGCGATGAAGAAATCAAGCTTATTGTAGAGCGAGCTATCAAGGATGAGGAAAGAGGGCTGGGAGCCCTGACCCTGAACTTGTTTCAGGGGATTCAGGGCAAGGTTGCGGTAAACGAGGAAGCCCTGCGCCATCTGGTGACCATGTCCGACGGAGATGTCCGTGTAGCCCTGAATGCTCTGGAGATGGCAGCCTTTGCTACCTCACCTGACGGTGATGGACAGCGGCTAATAAACCTGCCGACCATTGAGGAGGCGTTGCAGCACCGCGCTCTACTCTATGATAAGAGTGGTGACCAGCACTATGACCTGATTTCAGCGCTGCATAAATCCTTGCGTGGCTCCGATCCCGACGCTGCCCTGTACTGGTTAGGGCGCATGCTTGAAGCCGGTGAAGACCCTCTTTATATTGCCCGCCGCCTGGTGCGCTTTGCTTCTGAGGATGTCGGTATGGCCGATCCTCAGGCTTTAGTGATAGCCGTAGCTGCCCAGCAAGCAATGCACTTTGTGGGCCTACCCGAAGGCAACCTGGCTTTAGCTGAAGCAGCGGTCTATCTCGCCACAGCTCCCAAAAGTAACTCGTTATATCAGGCCTATTCCAAAGTTCAAGAAGATGTCCAACACAGCCGAAATGAGCCGGTGCCACTCCACTTGCGTAATCCAGTAAGTGGCTTAATGCGTCAAATGGGATATGGCAAAGGCTATAAATATGCTCACGATTATCCGGGACATTTTGTCAAGCAGCAAAACCTGCCGCCTTCCCTCCAGAGAAAGCACTATTACATTCCCAGTGACCAGGGGTATGAAAAAGAGGTTGATGCCAGGCTCAAGGATTGGTGGGGGATTTAAAGTCTCTTCCAATACAAAATGAGTCTGAGAAGATGAGGCAACTCATTTATGATTGGGACATGCAACTGATCATGAACGACAAACAATTACAGACGATAGAACAAGCTCCACAATCTCTGTGGGGATTGCCATGCCTTCGGCTCCCGATGACAGGAGAAACCTTGCGCAATGATTTATGCGGTTAACTCTAATTTTGCTTAACGGTTCTTATTTGTTATAATTTTATTGAACTGGTATGATAATTAGAGGAGGGTATAACATGAATATTGTCAAAGTGGCTGTTAAAGGGCAGATAGTGATACCAGCCCAATTAAGGAGGAAGTGTCACATTACTAAGGGAACCAGAATTATGGTCATAGAAAGAGACGGAGAAATTGTACTCAAACCGCTTCTCTCTAATCCTGTAGAAGAGGCAAGAGGTATGTTCAAAGGTGGTGAATCGGCACTTAAAGCTCTTCTCATGGATAGGGCTGAAGAGGCAAAACGATGAATTCTGAGAAGCTAATCCTAGATAGCTATGCGTTGATAGCTTACTTTGAGGACGAGCCTGGTGCAGAAAAGGTAACACAACTGTTGGCTCAAGCAGAATCAGGCAAGATAGCACTCCTAATGAGCATGGTCAACTGGGGCGAGGTCTACTATATTTTGTATCGTTCAAAAGGGGAGCGCTCTGCCGAGGAAAGTAAGCTTGTGATAGACCAACTCCCCATCACCCTTGTTGAAGTCAGCAGGTCGCTAACTTACTATGCTGCCAGACTAAAGGCTAAATATGCTGTAGCTTTTGGGGATTGTTTTACCGCTGCCCTTGCTATGATAAATAGGAGCCAAGTGGTGACCGGCGACCCACAATTTGAGAGGCTGGAAAGGGAAATCTCGATTAACTGGATTAAGGAACAACTCTGAATAGTAAAAGAGAATTACCACGGCGGTTGTTTCACATTCTAGGCGGACTATCTCTCCCGGTTGCTGGATTGCTGTCGCCACGGGATATATTCCTGCCAGCGTTGATAATAATTACTCTGGCATTCCTCGCTTTCGAGCTCTTGCGGCTAAGGATTCCGGCGCTGAATCGCCGTTTCTCTACCTGCTTCCGAGCCTTACTCCGGGAAAAGGAAGCCTCCACGCTCACCGCCAGTTTTTACATTCTCGCCGCTGCCACCATAGTTTTTACCTTTTGCCACCATAACATCGCTATTATGGCGCTGACTTTTCTGGCAGTAGGTGACCCTGCTGCCGGCATAGTGGGAGGAAAATGGGGCAGAACAATGACAATCTCACTATCCCGCTGGTATCAGCAGGAGTCATGAGTGCCATAAAACTTGTAATGATGTAGTATCAAGGCTTGTAACCGTTCAGCTAAATGTCATGCTGAACTCGTTTCAGCATCCCTTTGAGATTCCGAAACAAGTTCGGAATGACAAAGTGGGTGAACAGTTATCAGGGTTTACTAATAGGTAGAGTAAAGGTGAAGGTAGAACCCTGTCCCAGGGTGCTTAATGACAAGACCATTCAAATCGTCTGATTGACTATTGCTGACCTCGCATGTAAAATCATGGTGGTTTTGAGCTAGACCCAGCAACCGTATAGAGTAGGATTGCTCGCGTCTCAAAGGAGGTTTCGAAATTGTTCAAGTTGTCACTTATGCCCAGAGAAAGGAAATTTTTCGTTCTCTTTGAGCAGGGTGCTCAGAATACGGTCAAGATAGCTCAGCAGCTAAGAGATTTGGTATATATCTGGGAAAATATCAAGGAACGAGTAGAAACGATAACCGATTTAGAGCACCAGGGCGATGCCATAACTCACGAAATTGTCGCCCAATTGCACCGTACCTTTGTGACTCCATTCGATCGCGAGGATATTGCCCTGTTGGCTAATGCCCTTGACGATATAACTGACTTCATACAGTCGACAGCAGATTCTATGCTACTTTTCAGGGTAGAGCATCCCACCGATAGTGCAAAGCAGCTTGCTGATATCGTAGTGCAAGCAGCCGTTGAAATCGAAAAGGCAATCTCTGAGTTATACAAAGGCATTGACAAAAATCGGCTTCTCAAGCAGTGCACGGAAATTAACCGTCTGGAGAACCTTGGGGACAGCGTCCATCGTTCGGCAATCGCCGAGCTTTTTGCTAATGCAAATGATTTTTCTTACCTTATCAAGTGGCGCGAGATTTACGAGCATATGGAGACTGCCATCGATAGGTGTGAAGATGTGGCCAACATCCTAGAAGGTGTGGCTCTGAAGTATGCCTGAGCCATTATGCTAAGCTTGTCTCGTAGCTTAACCTGACTGGATAAATGGATATAAGTGTATCCTTGACTATAGTGCTGCTATTGGTTCTGGCAGCCGAATTTGTCAACGGCTGGACCGACGCCCCTAACGCTATCGCCACAGTAGTCTCTACTCGTGTCCTTTCTCCTCACCGAGCAATAGCTATGGCTGCGGCATTTAATATCTTAGGGGCGATAGTTACAGGTACCGCGGTGGCGACTACAATTGGCACGGGCATAGTTAAACCGGAAGTCATAGGTCTGCATACGGTAGCGTCGGCTATGCTAGCTATAGTTATCTGGAGCACCGTGGCATGGCGATGGGGTGTACCCACGAGTGAGACCCATGAATTGGTTGCTGGGCTGGCTGGGGCTGGGCTAGCCACTGCCGGCACATCAGTGTTGTTGTGGGAGGGATGGCAGAGAGTACTAGTGGGTCTAGCACTATCTACAGTACTCGGCTTCCTCGCTGGCTTCATAGTTATGATCACAATTTACCGTTTGTTCGCTCGCGCCACTCCCACCTTTATCAGGAGATTCTTTGGACGAGCCCAGATTCTTTCGGCGGCTTTTATGGCCTTTAGCCACGGGAGTAACGATGGGCAGAAATTCATGGGAACCTTTGCTCTGGCTCTGTTCTTGGGCGGAGTGCTACCTGAATTCCACGTATCAATATGGATGATCCTCATCTGCAGCTTAGTTATGGGATTAGGCACCAGCTTTGGTGGCTGGCGCATTATTAGGACTATGGGCTTCAGACTTACCAAACTTGAACCGGTAAACGGCTTTGCGGCAGAAAGCGCCGCCAGTCTTACTATTCTTCTGGCTTCTTCTCTGGGCATCCCTCTGAGCACCAGCCATACTATTATCACTGCTATCATGGGTGTTGGGGCTACCCGTCGGCTCTCCGCTGTGAGATGGGGTGTTACCAGACAAATTGTCCTGACCTGGCTCCTGACTTTTCCTGTCTGCGGTGGACTTGGCTTCTTGCTAGCCTTGGTGCTTAAACCACTGTTTTGGTGAGCGCTTGATAAACCAATGCGAGTTAGTGTAACATTTAGTCGTGCAGTAGTTGCCCAATTTATTGGGCTTTCCCGCCTGATAAATCAGGCAACTACAGGCTTGTATCACCAGAGGTTTGATTAAATTGGTGAGGAGGTAATAAATATGGAAGTGAGCTCCACGTTTCACAAAAGCTTGCAAGGCATTCAAGACGATGTCTTAATTATGGGTAGCATGGTAACAAAGGCGATAGACCGGGCCACTGGGGCACTGAAAAAGCGGGATTTGACTCTGGCACACAAAATAATTGCTGATGACGCCAAGATAAATAGGCAGCGGTTTGCCATCGAAGATAGGTGCATTCAGCTTATGGTGACACAGCAGCCGGTGGCTAGTGACTTGCGCATTATTGTAGCTGTTCTAAATATGATAACGGAACTGGAACGAATGGGGGATTATGCCGTAGGAATTGCCAAGGTTGTAATTATGATAGGTGACGAGCCGCCTTTGAAACCACTGATTGATATTCCGCGAATGGCAGAACTGACTATCGAAATGATTGATAAGAGTCTCCAGTCTTTCATCACCCGCGACCTAGAGCTGGCAAAGCAAGTCGTTAGCATGGATAGTGTCGTGGACAGTCTTTATGATCAGGTCTTTCGCGAACTTCTCACTTTTATGATGGTCGACCCGAAGACGATTAATCGGGCAACTCGTCTCATTTGGGTTGCCCACAACCTAGAGCGTTCCGCTGACCGGGCCACTAATATCTGCGAGCGAGTAGCATTTACAATAACCGGGAAAATGGAGGAACTAGACGTTTCTAAATACTAATAAGAAAGGACAAAAATCCCTTGCCCACTTAGAACATTAGTGCTATTATAGGAACTGATGAAACTATTGCATTTTGCTCTGCAGAAGCAAGATTACAATCTGGCGGCGCATATCCTGGTTTACGGGCTAATCAAGACGCAAGTGGAGGCAAAAGCAAAGCCAACTAACCACTATGGCAACAAAGGTAACAAGAAACCGCGCCAAAGGTAGCCAGAGGGGATATTATCGGCGGGCTCTGGATGAAGCAGAGAGAATTGAGTTTGAGGAGGCTTCTGAAGTTGAAGGGCTGGACGAGGAAATTGCCCTCCTTAGACTCAAGCTCAGAGAGCTTGTAGAAAGACAGCCTGACAGAATTGACATGCACCTTGAAGCCGCCAATATCATAGCCCGACTTGTCAAGACAAAGTATCAAATCAGCCAGGAGCAGAAAAAGTCCCTCAAGGAAGCTATCACCAAAGTGCTCACTGAGGTAGCTATACCGTTGGGGGTAGGCATTGCAACGAAAGTCAAACATTAAAATGCAAAGGTCAAAAATACAGAGCAAAATGCAAAAATTAGAGTAACTACACAGCTGCACTGGTGTCATTCCGACCCTGAACTTGTTTCAGGGGTTTCGGAATCCCAAAACAGAGATGCTGAAACAAGTAATGTCACCCTGAACTTGTTTCAGGGTCAGCATAACAATATGGGTGAGCAGTTACAAATTAGAAACTTTTGATTTTTAATTTGTCATTTTAATTTTTTATCTTTGATTTTTGACCTTTTGTCAATGAAACTACGACCTTATCAACAAGAAATAGCTAAAGCTGTTATAGATTCTGTCCTTCACGGCAAGGGGCTCACCCTTTCGGTGGAGATTGCCCGCCAGGGCGGCAAGAACGAGCTCTCAGCACACCTGGAAGTTCTTCTCTTAACCCTTTATATGGCAAGAGGCGAAAATTTGATAAAGTGCTCCCCCACCTTCAAGCCTCAAACAATCATCTCAATACAGAGACTAAAGGAAAGATTAGATGAATTCGGCTTTGATGGCATCTACCAGACTCAGATGGGCTATATCATCCAGCTTGGCTCCGCCCGGGCGATCTTTTTATCCGCCGAGGAATCTTCTTCAGTAGTGGGACACACTGTTGACATTCTGTTGGAGATAGATGAAAGCCAGGATGTGAGCAAAGAGAAATATACCAAGGAATTCCGCCCCATGGGCTCGAGCTCAAATGTCACCACAATCCATTATGGCACCACCTGGGACGATACTACTTTGCTCGAGGAGACCAAGCAAACAAATATAGAGCTAGAGAAAAAGGATGGCATTAAACGTCATTTCCGCTACGATTGGCAGGAAGTGGGACGGTATAACCCGGCATATCTCAAATTCGTGCAAGCGGAAAGAGACCGGCTGGGCGAAAATCATCCCCTTTTCCGAACTCAATATGCTTTGTTACCCATTAGCGGTAGTGGACACTTCCTCTCCCGGGAACAAATTGCCGCCATACTGGGAAAACACCCCAGACTCTCCCAGCCACAGCCGGGAAGAATCTACCTTGCCGGCATTGACCTTGCTGGAGAACCCTCTCCCTTTAAGGGAGAGGGTAGGGTGAGGGATTCCACTGTAATTACCATTGCCGAACTAAGTTTTGCTTGCCACCCTCCCATCCCTTGCCAAATAAGGGGTGTTGAGGGGAGGGCCGCCTTTCCTCCCCTGACTTCTCCCGAGCCTTTCCTTAATGTGGTGGAGCACTACCAGTGGACAGGAACACCCCATAGTCAGCTTTATCCCCAGATGGTACATATCCTCAAGAACGTCTGGAACTGCCATAGGATAGTAGTTGACGCCACAGGAATAGGTCAGCCGACAGCTTCCTTCTTGCGCCAGGAATTGGGCAGCAAAGTGATTCCCTTCACTTTTAGCGAAAAGAGCAAGTCGGAACTGGGATTCGAGCTGCTTGCCTTCATAAACAGCGTCAGGCTGAAGTTATATCAATCAGATAGCTCACCGCAATATCAGGAATTTATATTTGAGCTGGAACATGCCCGGGCACAATACCGCCCTAACCAGACAATGAACTTCCATGTTGAGCCATCGCAAGGGCATGATGACTTTTTGGTGAGCCTGGCTCTCGTGGTGAAGGCAGCCAGAGATTTCCATCCCAGGCAAGCCAAGGGCCGGCTCAGCCCAGCGTAGAAGAAAGGAGGCCCTCCCCTCCTCCCACCTTATCTGACGAGGGACGGCAGGTCCCTACCCACATCAGCCAGGGCAACAATTCTTTTCTTTATTTCCTCCACCTGCCCTTTATGTTCCTGAGCCCATGTCGTGGCTTTCTCGTAATACTCCTTTATTTTGGGCACGAAGGAAAGCTGGGAGAATATCAGAGTAATATCAATAAAGTGACTTTCCCCGGGAAAATCACCGCCTCGGAGCAAGGCGGTAGGCGCCAGCTCCCTGATATAATCACTGACACTCTTAACCATATCCATATTCAGCTCTTTAGCCGGACCAGAAATGATGTAGACAGCCTTGCCGGCATTCCTGGGGTCACAGGTAATGGAAAGCTCGCTTAAAGTGGCATCCATAGCTTCTGTTCCCCGGAAACTTTCCACAGCTTTTTCATGGAAACTTTTCTTCTTTATTTCCCAGGGAAAACGAAGTGTTGGTAGTTCGCTCCTACCGATACCCAAAGCAGTCCAGCCCTCCAGGGAGGCAATTATATCGCCGCCATCTACAGTCCTTGAGCCAACATATTTTCTTTTGGTTGCCTCGCCAGCGCACATTAGATCATAGAAGGGCTCAACAATCTGCCGGTTTATCTTTTCCATGTTATTCATAAGGCTGGCATCCTTCCTGACGTATCTCTGGTTATCAGCGAGGAAAACAGCATCTACTGTGTCATAAACAGACTTGAGGCAAAGGGCGCTATTATAAACGCTTCTATCTTCGCTTGCTTGCTCATGCGCGAAAGGCAAAATGCAAAGGGCAAAGACAGGCTTACTTATATAGCATTCCCTGACCATCTTGGCGACTATCGGCAAAGCTCCAGAGCCGGTACCGCCGCCAGCGCCAGCGATAAGAAGGAAGGCATGGGTCTCGTAAAAGTGCGACTCAGCCCTCACGGCATCCATGACTTTATCACCATCTTCCTTAGCAAGTTCTGCCCCAATTTCATTGAGTTTACCCACTCCATGTCCCATTGTCTTACGCAACCCGATGAGTACGCGATGCATGTAATCATTTTTGATAAACTTTAGCCCGGCCAAATCTGCCTGGTCAGTGTTTACGGCAATAACCACAGGAGCTATAGTTG
The DNA here is from genome assembly GCA_001873005.1 of Dehalococcoidia bacterium CG2_30_46_9. Taxonomy (GTDB): domain Bacteria; phylum Chloroflexota; class Dehalococcoidia; order GIF9; family AB-539-J10; genus CG2-30-46-9. Next base: position 86 of record MNYE01000004.1, on the reverse strand, counting down.
CCTTGCGTTCGGCATGTGCCTTCCTGTTCAGCCGGGCAAAATGGTCGGCAATCCTACAACCACATTGCCCCAATCCAATAACTGTT
>MNYE01000119.1 GCA_001873005.1 Dehalococcoidia bacterium CG2_30_46_9 | reverse complement strand
GTCAGCCGGGTTCGCGGTAGCGTGACTTTCCCTGCCAGTTTCATGCTGGTGGCAGCTATGAATCCCTGCCCCTGCGGCTATTTTGGAGACCCATTCAAAGAGTGTAAGTGTTCCGCCGGGGAAATCTCGCGCTATCATAAAAGGATAAGCGGACCACTGCTTGACCGCATAGACATCTTTGTTGATGTCCCCCACGTTGATTACGAGAAACTCACTGAAATTAAGCCGGCGGAAGCATCGGAAAAGGTGAGAGAAAGAGTTAAGACAGCTCATAAAATACAACTGGAACGCTTCAGCGGCACAACGCTAACATGCAATGCCGCTATGACACCTAAAGAGATAAAAGCGTTTTGTATCTTAGAGGCACCAGCACAAAGTCTGCTCCGCACTGCTATGAAACAACTCCACCTCACAGCCCGAAGCTTCCACCGTGTGCTCAAACTTTCTCGCACTATTGCCGATTTGGAGAACAGCGAGGGCATAAAGACTCATCATGTAGCTGAAGCCTTACAATATCGGCATAAAGAGATAATTTGAATATAAAACCTATCCGGTATACACGTCATGCCAGAAGTAGAATGCGTCAACACCGAATCAGCGAGGAGAGTGTTGTTTTTGCTCTCAGAGAACCTGACCAGTTGTTACCTAGTATTTAAAGTCGTTATAATGCTCTTTAAGTAAAGGAAAGGGTAATAATGAAACAATTAGTTCCCATTCTAGTAGCAATTTCATTGATGCTTGGGTTGGTTGGAGTAGCAGGCTGCAGCGAACCCGCAATAATTTCCACTGATTCCGAAACAACGGGGTATACTACTTACATCAATAGAGAATATGATTATTTCTTTGAATGCCCTTCGAGCTGGAAGTTAAGGGCAGAGCATCCAGACCACGTGATCGTATCTGGAATTGACAGTGGTGTTATTCAGCTAGCAGCCATCAGCGTCAGTGACAGAGATTTGACTCTCCGAGAGCAAGTTGATATTTATGTTCTAGTGAAAAGAAGCTTTGGCTTTGATTTCGTTCTCTTATCCAGCGAACCAACGACTGCAAGGTGGGATTGGCGTGTCGACTCTACTCGGATTATGGGAGATACTATATCGTTTACCACCGCACTTTTCAAGGAGAGTAGCCACTTTGTCTATCAAGTTGAGTTGACCTCTGAGGCTCCTTCCCTACCTGATGTAGCTAGTGGACTTCGGCATGTTGCCGAATCATTCACACATTCATAATTGTAGAGGTCTAGTAACGAAAGCGAGCTCATATGCTGCTTTGACTGTTAGTCATTGGCAATAAGATGGTAAGCTGAGGATATCACTTAGGGGCTTGCGCGTACCAACGGGAGCTTCCAACATTCCATGGAAAAGCCGGGATGACCCGAAGGTCTCTGCGGCTGCCTGCATCAAACACAGACATTTGAATATTCTTAAATTCCTTGTGCGAGGAGAATTTGCGCGACTCCTCCAAATCGATCAGAATAAGCAATAGTGGCCACGGCGCTCCCTTCCACTCGTTCATTACATGATCGTAGACCTTTTGTATGTTTGGTGTATGTGTATAGGTTATGAACACCGCATATTTGAGTAATCTCTCCATGCTCTTATCCTTACTCCATACTTTGTGATGCTTAAGCTTTTCCAACTCATTACCCCATACACCACCCCACTCCCATTCGATTGCTACTTCATCGCCCTCAGTGCTTCGCTGCACCGCATCTTTCCTACCTCCCCTCTCAAATCGTGTAACGAGACCCATGAGGTCAGCTATGCTGCGGATGACCACGCCGATATGGATAGTCCAATCAGTGCGCCTGGCACCGGTAGACCTTTGGTCCATTGGAAAATCTCGGTGCCAGAAGTACTGAAACAGCGTTGCGAAGTCTTCGGGTGTAGCCCACTGTGTCGGCAAAGGCATGCTGTATCACCTCCCGATGGTGCTAAAGTTATTATAGCAGTTATGGAAGTCTAATAACGAGGCAAGTTGCTGCCACCAGATAGAGGCACAATATTTTCCACCGGTCAGTCAGCTCGCACTATCTGTATGGGTAAGTTTTCCATGCTCTCGCTGTAACTATGATTACGAATCGAAGGAAGTCAAATGCCTAGGAGAATAAGTCTGGAATATTTTGATAAAGAAATCGGGGAATTCTTCCAAATTCGCCGAGCACTAGATGCAAGGGACTTTAAGACCTGAGCGGCAAAATTGAAAAATATTACTCGGTATAGAAATAAGCCTTCAAATCGCCTTCAGGGATATATTTTAGTGCTTGCCTGAAAATAGCCCTCAAAGTCCCTTTGTCTAACTCTTTATGCCGAGGAATAGTGAGAGTTTCTCTTATACCTTTTCTCAAAACTCTTCTCAGCTTCACATGGCTTCCCTTTTGAGAGATAATCTCAAAACCAAATCGAGAGAAAATATCAATGAGTTCATCGCCACTAAGGCTTTTAAGCTTTGGCATGAATCGGCTCAAGCTCTAAATTGACCAGTATGCAGAAATCGGGAAGGATATCCCAATCCGCAAGATTCTCACCTTCGAGATGAAGGCCAATCGCCTCTCTTATGTTCTCGACCGTTTCATCCAGAGTTTTACCTTGACTTACCACCGGTAAATCAAGACACTCGGCGACATAGTATTTCTCACCTTTGTAAATTTTGGCTTGGATGATCTTCTTCATAATAGTCGTTACTCCTTGGTTCAATTATAGCTGGTTGAACAAATCAGTCAAGTTGCAAAGTCTTCTCAAAAATTCCTCTTGGGGTTTGCTTTCATTCCTTTCTGCTTACCTAGGGCGCTTGGGTCAATGCCTAGAGCTCTTGCCAGTTCCTTTTGGGTTATGCCAAGAAGGCGACGATAGTTGACTATCCTCTCTCCGAAGGTTTTGGCTCGGATGTCAAGAGGCATATAGCCTGAAAATTCAACGATCTTTGGTATATAATACAGGAGTGGAGATGTTCGGTTTTTCTCCCAGTTCCAAATTGTGGCTTCATCAACGCCAATTATCTGAGCAACTTCTTTCTGGAGGAGCTTCAGGTCAAGCCGCCTCTTCCTCAGGTGGTCGCCCAGGGTCTTTAACTGCTGAGGATAGGCTTTATGAAGGGGTTTTTGCCCCTTCAGGCTTATATGGCAAAAAGGCAACGCAGGTATGTCCCTGCGGCTATTTTGGAGACCCATTCAAAGAGTGTAAGTGTTCCGCCGGGGAAATCTCGCGCTATCATAAAAGGATAAGCGGACCACTGCTTGACCGCATAGACATCTTCATTGACGTCCCCCATGTTGATTACGAGAAACTCACTGAAATTAAA
>MNYE01000039.1 GCA_001873005.1 Dehalococcoidia bacterium CG2_30_46_9 | reverse complement strand
GACGACAACGAGACCGGCATCAGCGTAACCTATGATGGTACTCAGGTGGGACCGGGCACTAGTGCTGATGCCTATGGTGCCTGGACAGTTACCTTTGATGTGCCGGCAAGCGCCAAGGGTGGGCATAACATTGATGCTTATGGCAGCTACACTTCAGCCGCTGAAGTTGCTGAAAAGGAATTTACCATATCCCACAAGGCAACACTAACACCAACCGAAGGGTATGTAGGCATAAGTCTGAGTGTTAGTGGCACTGGCTTCGCCGCTAACCAGGGAGTCAGCATAAAGTACGATGGCACTCAGGTGGCTACGGCTACGAGCGACAATAAAGGCAGCTTTTCTGCCAGTTTCTCAGCACCTAAAAGCGTCCATGGCAATCATACAGTAATAGCCGGTGATGCTTCAGGCAATTCAGTTTCATTTAACTTCGTTATGGAATCAACGCCTCCAGCCAAGCCCGCGCTTAGCTTGCCAGCAAATAGCAGCCGGCTTGGTTTCATCACCAAACAGGCTCCGACATTTCAGTGGTCGGCAGTAACAGATCCCAGTGGCGTGGCTTACACATGGCAGATTGCCACTGACGCAGGCTTCGTCAACCTTGTGGTTCCCGAAATCAGTGATTTAACTGACAATCATTATACATTGCCTGAGGTACAAGCCTTACCTTACGGTACCTATTACTGGAAGGTAAAAGCGATAGACGGTGCCGAAAATGATAGCGGCTGGACAAACTATTACTCCTTTAAGTCGGGACTATTACCTTTATGGGCATTCGTTGTCATAATAGCCTTAGTAGTAGTGCTTATTGCTGTGCTAGTTTACTTTTCTAGACGTAAAAAGAAGAGTCCCAGCTCATAAGTCAGAAAAGGAAAGGACGTAGGAAATGAAACAAAATGTAGTTGCCCAATTTATTGGGCAATTGTGCCTGATGAATCAGGTAACTACGAAAGCGGTTGCTATCGGTTTGCCTTTTGGTTTTTACCCTGCCTGTCATTGCCTCTCGCATTAATCCTGTCGAGGCTTTGAGGTACGAATGACACTTTTTACTTGATGCTTCATTCTACAACCATGAACTCAAGGTGTTTTTTTGTATCATTAGCGTTACTAACTCTAAACATCTTTATGCCGTCTTTGGCACAGGCGGATACTGGCGAGCTCCAGTGGGCAAAAATAAGTAGTCCAGAGCTAGTCAATCTCTGTGATATCGCTGTAGCGCCTGAGCCTAGAAGTCTATTTGCCGCAACATATAATTCCTCTGGACCGGAAGTCGTCTGGCGTAGCGCCGGCGAGCCTTTGGGCAAATTTTGGGGGTCTGTGTTAACCCTGGATACCACGTCTGACAGGATTATTTTGAGACTAAGCCCCGATTACAGCAGAGACTATACCATTTATGTAGCAGAAGTAGGTGGTTATCTCATAGCGCTTTCGCATGATCGGGGCAATTCGTGGGAAGAGCTTCGTGCGCCTGGACGGATAGTTGACTTGATAGTTCAGGATAAGGATACTATTTATATTGCCTTACCTGGCGGCTTTGTTCAGAAGAGCACTGATGCTGTCTGGACATGGCAGGAGCCGGTGGATAGTGGGCTTTCAGAAATTAATATGCTAACCGTTGCCGAAGAAGGTATGCTTTTTGTTGGCGGCAGGAATGGAGAGGTGGCTTATTCTCAGGATGGTGGAAATACCTTTAGCAAAATTCCCGAAGATATTGGCAAGGGCGATGTTCAGGTTGTAGCTGATATCGATTATAGTAAAAATGGCGTTATTTATGCTGCTACCAACCTCCCCGATGAAGGAATCTGGCGCTGGAGCCTAAGAACTTCTACTGCATGGCAACAAATTGATAGAGCCACTACAGCACAAAATAGTGGTCAATGCGTTGCCGGTTTAGCCGTAGGCAGTGAAGGGACACTTTACGCTCTGAGGTTGGAGCCAGTCAACGGTAACAAGGGAGGTGTGGTAAGATTTCTAAATCCTTCGTCTCCAAATCTCAGCCAAATCGAAGTTGATTCCCTAAGTTTTGGATTGCCCATGGGCACCTCTTTTGACCCTAATACAGTATTCCCTAACACCCTACCTTATCTTAAATTATCAGGCAATTCTGAAGACAACGAACTATGGGCTGTCGATACTGCCAATGACGCTATCTATCAATTTCAGGATACCTTGTGTATGGTTGCTCCAACTCTTGCTACTCCCGGTGACGGAACTACCATATTGCCTGACTGTGGAGGTTATATCTATCAGTTAGGATTAAGCTGGCTGGAACTACCTGGAGCAATTACATATGAAGTAGCAATATACCGAGACTCAACGTGCATAGAGAGGATATGGTTAGGTAACAGTGATACCACAGGTATCGTTGTCTCAGATAACTCTTCCCAATTAGCTACTGGCAATACCTATTATTGGCGGGTAAGGTCTGTTTCGCCTATAAAAAGCCAATGGTCTGAGGTAAGGAGGTTCGCTGTGGGATTTGGAGCTGCTGGAATTTGTCAGGCAGTTGTCCCTGGAAATGGTGCCGCTGATGTCAGCATAAGCAATATTAGTTTTGTTTGGAACCCGGAGCTAAGTCCCACGGAATATGAAATTACTCTGTCTAAAAATGCCGACCTCAGTAACCCAATAATTACCACAAAGACAAGCTTGTCAGCTTATCAATATGCCGGTGCTCTGGACTACAGCACTACTTATTTCTGGGGAGTGAGAATCACCAGGCCGGTATCGGGACTGCTAGCGGTGTTCACCTTTAGCACAAGAGCAACACCAGATGTCATTGCGAGCGCAGCGTGGCAATCTCCGTCAGCCCAAGCAAAACCGGTACCACTAGCAACAACCCCAAATTGGGCCTGGCTAATCATAGGCATCTGTCTTGCTCTAATAGCCGCTACCTTAATCTTAATCTTTAGATCACGCCATAGTCCCCGCCAATAATGTCGAACCAAGATACAGCGTATAAATAGCTAAATACTAAACTCTAATATCTATACTAAGCGAACTCCAGATCC
>MNYE01000111.1 GCA_001873005.1 Dehalococcoidia bacterium CG2_30_46_9 | reverse complement strand
TGGCTTCGCCGCCTTTAACTCCCTTAGTACCGCGAGCCCGGTTTTCCCTGGCAATCTGACATCCAGAACCACAACGCTAAAGTTCTCCCGCTCAATCATCTCCAGGGCTTCTTCGCCGGTCTCAGCCGTTGCTACCTCGTAACCGGCATCTTTGAGCCAATCTCTGATTGACTCCCGTACGATTGGCTCATCGTCTACAATCAAGACTGGATGCTTCTTCATCTCAATAGCCTCCTCATCCCTAGCCCAAATTGGCGTCCAAATGTGGATTCACTCCTTAGGAGATCCCATAATATTTCATGCAAGTTCAGCTGGGGGAATACCATGTTGCCTCGCTGTGCTTAATCTAAATGTGGCTTCTCCTTCTTAACAAAATGTACCGATGCAAGGCGGCACAGTCTTTGACTGCCAGGCAATTCCTTGAGCTTGGCAACCTCATCTTCACCGATAACCGCTATCGTTCCAAATCTATCTTGTATGTCCTGTGCAAATGCACATGAGCCACATTCATAGTCGTGAGTGCAGAGTCGAAAAGAAACAGCACCAAGTTCTAGCCAAAGATGTTTCTTACCCGTTTCTACTTTTTCTGCTTCTCCCAGCGCTCCTCTGATTGTCTTCTCCAGATCCTCCACCTTGAAGGGCTTGGCTAAATAGTTGAGGAGTCCCAAACTTTGCGCCTTTTCCCGGGTTTCTTTTGAAGGGTAGGCAGTAATCATTATTCCTTGAGTTTCAGGGCTAAGGTCTTTGGCCTGCTCGTACACCTCCAGGCCATCAATACCTGGTAACCTTAGATCAAGAACAACAACGCCAAACTCCCCCTCCTTGATTCTTTTCAAGGCTTCCTCCCCAGTCTCAACACATTCAACTTCATAGCCATCCTCTATAAGCCAATCCCGCACACTCTCTCTCATCACAGCCTCATCTTCTACAATCAGAATCTTCTTTTTCTTGGGTTCCATCGTTCTCCTCCTTTTCCTTGAATACCATAAGTCTTAACCTTCTTTATGTTCTTCTTGACGAACGGGTAAGTAGACAGTAAAGGTGGTACCCTCTTCCACCTTACTTTGTACGTCTATTCTGCCACCATGGCGTTGGACAATTCCATGAGACACAGCCAAACCTAAGCCTACACCCTTCTTTCCCTTAGTACTGAAGAAGGGAGTGAACAGTCTACTCATGTTTTCTGGGGAAATGCCACAACCGGTGTCCTGAACCGCCAATTTGACTTGACCATCACTACTGGTGGAGGTACGGAGGGTTAGCCTGCCCCCTTCAGGCATTGCCTGAATCGCATTCATGATAAGATTGGTGCAAACCTGCTGAATCTGGTCAAAGTCAGCCACGAGCCTAGGTATGGTAGGGCTAAGTTCTTTTATCACTTGGATGTGCTGTAGCTCAGCTAAATGAGCAGCAAGGTCAAACGCTCGGCTAACGATCTCGTTGAGGTCTACCTCCCATAAGGTTGGCGGCGACTGTCGAGCAAAATCCAAGAGGTTTCGTATTAACTTAGTGCTGCGGTTGAGTTCGGCTTCCATTTTCGATAGGTTTTCGAGGGCAACATCTTTGGACAATTTGTCACTGCGTATCCTCTTTGTGAGCAATTGGGTATAGACGAGAACGCCAGATAGAGGATTATTAACCTCGTGGGCAATAGAGGCTGCTATCTGACCTAGAGAGGACAGTTTCTCGGCCTGCACTAGCTGCTCTTGGTTTTCTCTTAGTTGGTCATAAGATTCGGCAAGCTTCTGGTAGGCAATATTCAATTCGGTACGAACCTTTTCTTCCCTTTCCAGCCGATTAACCTACGTTGCTATCAAAAGGCTGAATAGAGCGGCAGAGATGACAAAGCTAAGAGCCCTAGCTAGGGGGTTGGAATACGGGGAAAATAGCAGAGCGCGTGGCAACACCACACACAGGAAAAGGAACGAAGTGAGCAGGCTTCCTCGGACTCTAAATATCACAGCAGCGTATACTATCGGAATAAAAAACAATACCCGCTGCATATCATGAACACCAGTAAAAAAGCTGTGGTTAAATGGCGGTATGGTAACTAAGGGAGTCTGCTCAACATAGTAACTGAACGTAAGAAGTGCTAGTAGAGCTGTAATTATCCAGAAATGAGGGCTCCACACACTCTTAGTAGTCTTGCTCTGCGGCAACGAGTTAGCAACTTTGGCCACTATGCTTTCTTCCCAACGCTGCAGAGTGCTTTTTGGAATGGATTTGGTTGTCATAATAGTTTCTTCCCTAAGCAATCATACCTCGTGAGAGAACCACAGTCAACAGAATGTGGGGCTATGAAAAATTTAAAACTGGACTGGTTTTTAAGTTTATACCAGCACTCCTTCAATTTCGGCCATAATCTGTTGAGTAGTAAAATGCCGGCCGGTGATGGCTCCTGATGGGCAAGCAGCAACACAGACACCACACCCCTTACATAGGGCCTCATTAATGCTAGAGACCTTCTTTTTTTCATCAAAAGTGATGGCACTATAGGGGCAGAGAAGATTACATGTTAGACACCCCGAGCAGTGAGCTTCGTCGATAACCGCTGTGTTTGCCTCGAGCTCCACTTTGCCCTTGGTGATAAGGACTAGTACCTGCGCTGCTGCCGCTGATGCTTGAGATACTGTATCCGGAATATCCTTTGGACCTTGGCAGCAGCCTGCTATATAGATTCCGTCAGTCATGGTAGCCACTGGATCCATTTTGGGGTGACGCTCCAAAAAGAAGCCATCCGCCTTGCGACTGATAGAGAAGGTGCGAGCTACCTTCTCAACATCTTGCTGCGCCTCGATAGCAGTGCAGAGGACGACCATATCGGCAACCACCTGGGTTACCTTACCATTATCTGGGTCCTCGGCAGTGATAGTTAGTCTCCCCTTGTCTGCCTCTTTTCCGTTGGTGCTGGTGATATGTTGCACCTTCCCCCGAACGAAGTTAACCCCCTCATGAACCAGGCGCTGGTAGAAATCCTCGTAATCCTTGCCAAAACAACGGATATCGGTAAATATCTGATACACCTCGGCATTGGTCTTTTCCTTGATAAGGTGGGAGTGTTTCAAGGCATACATGCAGCATACCCGTGAGCAGTAGTCATGATATTTTTTATCGCGGCTGCCGACACAGTGGATGAGGGCTACACTCCGTGGCGTAGAACCATCCTTGAGCTGAATATTACCCCCCGTGGGGCCGGTGG
>MNYE01000042.1 GCA_001873005.1 Dehalococcoidia bacterium CG2_30_46_9 | reverse complement strand
GACAGTAGCGCAATGGAGTCTGCCTTTCTGCCTGGCGACAGCCATATTGGACGGTCATCTATTGCATCCTGCTGAGCAATTGTCACAGGAAAAACTCAGCGACACTAGGGTTCTGGCATTATCACAACGCATTCAAGGTGTGCTCAGGGAAGACCTGGATACTTTAGTCGAGGAGAAACATATTCTCCAATCCCCGTTCAAGCTAAAGCTGAAAAATGGAAAGGAATATGAAGCAACTACAGGCTGCAAGGGTTTCCCTTATAACCCCCTTACACAAGAGGAGACAAATCTTAAATTCGATACCTTAGTGTCAAGAATACTGGACAAGAAAAAAACTACAAATCTACGCTCTATGCTAGAGAAAACTGAGGCGATAAAAGATATATCTGAATTAGCCAGGGCTATGTGCCGCTAGTTTCTTAATCTACTGTCCTTCGGATGCGTTTTATATCTACTGCCTTACCAGTTTCTTCATTCACTTCGACTAAAATAGCATCGAAGACTACCATTCCCTTGCCTACCGATAAGCGGAAGGGCATCTGGGTGAGGAAACGTTTGATTACAAACTCGTCATCATCCCCGATGACTGAATCAATAGGACCAACCATGCCTATATCAGTAACATAAGCAGTACCTCCGGGCAGTATGTGAGCATCAATAGTGCCGACATGAGTGTGCGTGCCAAGAACAGCGCTAACACGGCCATCAAGATATCGGCCCATCGCTACCTTCTCCGAAGTTGCCTCAGCGTGGAAGTCAACAATGATAGCTTTGGGGTTGTTTTCCAGCCTGGCTAACAATTCGTCCATGGCGCGAAAGGGGCAGTCGAAATTGCCCATAAAAGTACGTCCCATAAGATTAACCACCAAGACCCCCTCCTTAGATAAATAACCATGACCCGGGTCCATCGGGGGGTAATTCAAAGGACGCAGAATGGCAAGGTCACCATCCAAGTAAGGAATAATCTCTTTTTTAGCCCAGACATGGTTGCCGGTAGTTATCACATCAATACCAGAGTCGAAAAGCTCCTTTGCTGTGGCTAGAGTAATTCCTAATCCACCAGCACAATTCTCACCATTGCCTATCACTAACCGAATATCAAATTCACAAAGTAAATCTGGCAGAAGTTTTTTCAGTGCCTTCCTGCCAGGTTCACCAATGATGTCACCTATTGCCAATATCCTCAAATTAAATCCTACCCTGAATCAAGTTCAGGGCTAATGGTGCTTGGGATTTCGGATTTCTCCCTCCTATTCCCTATTAAACTACTTAGCGTAATCTATTGCTGTTGTCTCTCGCACCACCACTACCTTTATCTGACCAGGATAGCTCAGAGTTTCCTCTATCTTCTTGGAAATGTCTCGAGCTAGCCTTACAGAGCCCAGGTCGTCAACCTGGTCTGGTTTTACCATAATACGCACTTCACGCCCGGCCTGAATAGCAAATGCTTTCTCCACTCCAGGAAGACTGGCGGCTATATCCTCTAAATCCTTAACGCGCTTCAAATAGTGTTCTGCAGACTCTCGTCTGGCACCAGGTCGTGAGCCACTTATGGCATCAGCGGCAGCAACAATGAAACCCATAACACTTGTGGTTTCAGCCTCACCATGATGTTCAGCGATGGCTTGGGCCACTACCTCAGATTTGTCCCACTGCCTAACCAAATTAGCGCCTATCAAAGCGTGGGGACCCTCTACCTCGTAATCTACCGCTTTCCCAATATCATGGAGTAAGCCAGCTTTTCTTGCTATACTAGCATCAGCTCCAATCTCACTAGCCAACATTCTCGCCAAATGAGAAATTTCCAGACTGTGAAGTAAAATATTTTGACCATAGCTGACGCGGAATTTAAGCCGACCCAGTAACTTAATCAACTCGGGATGCAATCCCGGTACACCAGCTTCGTAAGCAGCTCGTTCGCCTTCACTACGCATAATAGCTTCAACTTCCGTTTTAGTCTTCTCGACAATTTCCTCTATGCGGGCTGGATGGATACGACCATCTAGAATGAGTTTGTTTAAAGCAAGACGAGCTACTTCACGCCGTACGGGATCAAAGCTAGAAATGGTAACCGTCTCTGGAGTATCGTCAATGATAAGGTCAACGCCAGTGGCTTGCTCTAAAGCTCTGATATTACGCCCTTCACGGCCGATGAGCCGTCCCTTCATTTCATCACTGGGCAAAGAGATAGTAGATACTGTAGTCTGTGATACTACATCGGTGGTACAGCGTTGGATGGCTGTAGCTAAAATGCGTTGAGCTTCCTTGTCTGCCTCTTCCTTTATTCCGGCTTGCCAGTTCCTGACTTGTCGTGAGGCTTCCTCTTCAACTTCTTGTCTTATAGCTTGGAGTAGAAGATTTTTCGCTTGGTCTTGGGGTATACCCGCCAGAAATTCGAGCTGTGCTAGTTGTTTTTGCTTTATTCCCTCGATTTCAGTTCTTGTTCGCTCAATATCCTTTTCTTTGCTTTCTAGGTTGCGTTCCCGCCGCTCAGTGGAGTCTAATTTCCGTTCTAATGTTTCTTCTTTTTGGCTGAAGCGTTTTTCGGCGCGTTGTAGTTCAAGTCGGCGTTCTCTACTCTCCGCCTCAGCAACCCTGCTAACCCTGCTAGCTTCCTCTCTAGCCGCAACGAGTAATTCATTATATTTGGTTGTTGCATCTTCTAATAATTTTTGGGCTTCTTTTCTGGCGTTCCGAATTTGTTGATTGGCTATTATCTGCCGGGCAAAGTATCCAACAAGGCCACCCAAAATAAGCGCAAGAGCAACTAATATATATGTATAGTCCATTGTCCCTCATTTCACTAAAATAATTGATGTAATTCATCGCACATTAATCCTAAACCTTTTCTCCAGCGGCGTCAAATCCGTGAAATATAGGGTGACACAAGGATAGCTGTGTAGTTACGAAATTAAAAAGATCGATAAATAAAAACCTTAACAACTGCATAGTGGAAGGAAAGAAATCAAACACACATCATGGGTTATTAACACCTATGAATCGACCTAGGCATCGCGAGGCTTCTGCCTCTCGACTCCTTAGAAAGGAGGTGATTCAGCCACACGTTCCCGTACGGCTGCCTTGTTACGACTTCGTCACAGTCGCCAGCCTCACCTTGGGCAACTGCTTCCTGCCAAGGCAGGTTAGCCCGTTGACTTC
>MNYE01000027.1 GCA_001873005.1 Dehalococcoidia bacterium CG2_30_46_9 | reverse complement strand
ACCGCTAGCAAAGGACATTCTGAAGGATACCGGCAGCATTTTTGTTAGATGCGACTACAATGGAAATATGTATGTGAGAATGCTTATGAACGAGATTTTTGGAGAGGAAAATTTTAGGAATGAGATGATATTAAAGAGGTCAGGAATACCCCAGAGCTTTATGTATCTAAGATTTAATCCTTCTACTGATACCTTATTTTTATACGCCAAAAGTGGAAGTTCCCACATTATTCCCATTACAACCCCAAGAGATAGGTCAAAGTTGACGTGGATACCAATGCACATACACAAAGAAAACAGATATAGGAATGAAATTGCCATTAACGGAGAAAAATTTGTGGCTCCTAAAAGTAGGCACTTCCCTTCTCAGGAACTTGTAGATAAATTGTTAAAAGAAAACCGCATAAAAATTGCTGAAAAAGAGTATGTAGATGTATATGGCAATAAGCAAACAAAAATACCTTATTATCTACCAAAAGAATTTGACATCGTTGATTCAGATTGGACGAATGTCCCTAGTTATTCTCAAACTCAAGGATTCCCTACCGAAAATTCCGAAATTCTCTTAAAGCGTGTCATAGAATCTACCTCTAACAAAGGCGATTTAGTAATGGATTATTTTTTAGGCTCTGGCACAACAACTGCAGTGGCACATAAATTGGGTAGAAAATGGCTTGGCGTGGAGATGGGGGAGCACTTTTCCACTGTGGTTCTGCCCAGGATGAAAAAGGTTCTGGCGGGTGAAAAATCAGGTATTTCGAAAGAAGTTAAACAGCAGGGCGGCGGCTTCTTCAAATATTACGAACTCGAACAATATGAGGATACATTGCGAAAGGTGAAGTATGAGGATTCAGACCTATTTGAAAATCCCTATGAAGACCCATACCACCAATATGTCTTTATGCGAGACCTCAAAATGCTTGAAGCCATGGAGATTGATTACGAAAGCAACAAAGTCAAAGTTGATTTATCCAAGTTCTACCCTGATCCTTCGCTTCTGCTCAGGACAAGCATAGACATCCCGGAAACCCTCTCCAACTTGCTCGGCCGGCGGATTAAGAGAATTACCGCCGACGAGGTTGAGTTTGAAAACGGCGAAAAGATAAACATCAAAGACCTTGACTACAAGCTGATAAAGCCTCTGATATGGTGGTGAAATATGGAAACACTTACCAAAGAAAAAATCCTAAATAGCCTGAAGAAGGAACTCCCCTATTTGAGAGAGAGATACGGAGTGGAAAAAATTGCCATTTTTGGCCCCTTTGCCAAAGGCTCCCAGCGGGAAAGAAGCGATGTGGATATTCTGGTGGAACTTACAAAACCATTAGGGCTTGATTTTGTGGCACTTGCCTACTATTTCGAAGATAAATTGGGTAAGAAAGTAGATATTACTACTTTCGATTTTCTTAGGAAAAGTTTTGAAAACCCAAGATATAAACATATTGCTGAAGACATTGAAAAAAGTTTGACATATGCCTAAGAGAAGAGACATTGACTATCTGGGCGATATTGAAGAGGCTATAAAATACGATATTGTCTGGCAAGTCAGAGAAGACCTGCCAAGGATTGCTCCACAGATTAGGGAAATCATGAATAAAGAAGCCAACAAGCAATGACGAGATTACTTCTACAGGACATAACTGACGACCTGAACTTTGATACTTTGCCCGCCAACTGGAACTCTTTTGACCTGCAAACTTTTTCCAAAACCAAAAGCCTCTGGGATTACCAGCAGAAAGCAGTCCGAAATGCCATAAAGGTTCTATGGAAGTATTTTGAAGACTTTGCCGACTATCAACCGGGTGAAACATCGGAAACAAATCAAGTCAGAAAACAGAAGCTTTTCCAGTGGTATGAAACCAATGGATTGGCTGAGGATTTGAGCCTCAAACTGGACAAAAGGAAGAGAAACATATATGACCTTCTAACAGCCTTCTACCCGGAGGAAAATGGCAGAGTTTCATACCAGCACTTTATCAACCGTATGAGCTTCTGGATGGCAACGGGCAGCGGCAAATCGCTCGTTATCATTAAGCTCATTCAAGTCCTTAAAGGCTTAATTGAGCGCCGGGAAATCCCACCCTGGGACATCCTGATTCTGACCCACCGTGACGACCTGATACAGCAGCTCAAAAGGCATGTCGATGATTTTAACTATGCCAACAACGAGATTCACATCCGGCTGAAGGAGCTTAAAGGGTATCCGGAGGTCAAGCACCAACAGACGCTATTCCGGCGTGAGGAAATCACCGTCTTCTTCTACCGCTCAGACAACTTAAGCGACGAGCAGAAGGAAAAGATAATTGATTTCAGGAACTACGATAATGAAGGGAAATGGCATATTTTTCTCGATGAAGCACACAAAGGGGATAGAGAGGAATCTAAGCGACAGCATATTTATTCCATCCTTTCCCGGAATGGCTTCCTTTTTAACTCATCGGCAACTTTCATAGACGAAAGAGACATCACAACCTGCGCCTACGAGTTCAACCTCTCCAGTTTCATAGAAGCTGGCTATGGCAAACATATCCTCGTCCTCAAACAAGAGACGAGGGCATTTAGGGACGAGGAGGACTATGACAATGAGGAAAAACAGAAGATAGTCTTAAAATCTCTCATACTCCTCACCTATGTCAAAGAGTTCTATCGAGAGATAGCCAGGGTCCAACAAAGCCTGTACCACAGTCCCTTGCTCCTAACGCTTGTCAATTCAGTGAACATCGAAGATGCTGACTTAAAGCTTTTCTTCCGCGAACTCGAAAGAATAGGCAAGGGAGATGTGGCACCAAATGTCTTCCAGTCAGCAGGGGACGAGCTTTGGGAGGAACTAAAGCAGGAACCTGATTTTATGTTTGAAGACGGCAATAAAGTAAGAATGGATGAGGCAACCTTCAAAAGCATCACCAGGGCAAGCGTTTTGCGCCATGTTTTCAACTCGCAGACAAGCGGCGAGATTGAAATCTCATTTCGGCCGTCTGATAGAAAGCAGGTCGCTTTCAAATTAACTACAAGCGATAAACACTTTGCCTTAATGAAGACCGGCGATATGCCAGACTGGCTCAAGAAGGAGCTTTCTCGCTTCAATGTAAATCATCAATTTGAAGAAGAGGGATTCTTCG
>MNYE01000109.1:9090-15881 GCA_001873005.1 Dehalococcoidia bacterium CG2_30_46_9 | reverse complement strand
TTGGCACAACTTCGTTTTTCGCTACCGACAATGAAGCTGAGGCTCATTACCTTTGTGCTATTATTAACTCAACGCCGGTACGGGAATTTATTAAATCGTTTTCTTCCGCAGGTCGTGGCTTCGGCGCACCCTCAGTAATGAATCACGTCGGTATTCCTAAACTTGATCCCGAAAATGAAATCCACCAAAAACTAGCTCAACTTTCCAAAACTCTCCATGAACTCAAAGCAGCGAATAAACTTGATGAGGTCGCAGGTTTGGAAGAAGAAGTGGATGATTCTGCATGTAAACTATTTGGTATTGAAATTTAGGATTTCCTCTAATGAAATATCTTGTTGCTGTTGTTGGTCCCACAGCAGTAGGGAAGAGTCAGCTTGCTCTTAATTTAGCTCAGTGCTTCGGAGGCGAGATAATAAATGCTGATAGCCGACAGGTCTATCGGTATATGGACATCGGCACAAACAAACCGACTTTAGCTGAGCAAGAACTGGTTCCACATCATCTTATCGATGTGGTAGATCCTGATGAGGATTTCAACCTGGCTCTTTACTGCAAGTTAGCCACTCAAGTGATAGAAGTTGTGCAGCAAAAGGGTAAATTGCCGCTTTTGGTTGGTGGCAGTGGTCTTTATGTTTGGTCAGTAATAGAGGGGTGGAGCATTCCTGCCGTTCCACCAAATAAAGAATTGAGGCGAGCTCTGGAAATTAGAGCGCAAAAAGAAGGCAGTCATACCCTTTATCGGGAGTTACAGAACATTGACCCTTTAGCCGCAGGTAAAATCCATCCTACTAATATTCGCCGCCTTATAAGGGCACTGGAGATATATTATGCAACAGGGCAACCTCCTTCGAGATTGCGGCACAAAGAGGCGCAAGACTTCTCCGTAATTATTATCGGATTGACTATGGAAAGGAGCGAGCTGTATAGAAAAATTGACCAGCGAGTTGATAAAATGATAGAGAAAGGTCTTGTTGAGGAGGTGAAAAGTCTATTACAAAGGGGATATGATGTTTCTTTACCTTCTATGTCCGGTATAGGCTATAAACAAATAGGGCAATTTCTCCAAGATGAGATAACCTTGCCTGTTGCTATTGAGAGGATAAAGTATGAGACCCATCGTCTGGCTCGCCATCAATACGCCTGGTTCAGACTCAGTGATGTCAGAATCCACTGGCTTGACGCTAGTCGTTCTTCTGACATTTTGAGTGCAGCCCAAAATTTGGTAAAGGGGTTTTGTCATTGCGAGGAGCATAGCGACGAAGCAATCTCTAATACAAGATTGCCACGCTTCGCTCGCAATGACATGTAGTTACTTATTTAGATGAGATTCTCCAAGTTACAGGCCACAGGAAACGACTTCATTTTGGTAGATGCCAGGGATATGGAATGTAACTGGGCAAGCTTAGCCCAAGCCATGTGCCGCTACCACTTTGGCGTGGGAGCTGACGGACTGATATTGATGCAAAATTCCAATGTTGCCGATTTGAAGACGCGTATTTTCAATTCCGATGGTTCTGAAGCTGAAGCCTGCGGCAACGGGCTAAGATGCCTGACCAAGTATGCCATTGAAAAGAATGTATGTGGCAAAACAATTTTATCTATAGAAAGCCTATCAGGAATAAGACAGGTCAAAGCCCATATGTCAGGCAACAAGGTTAGCCGAGTTGAGGTAAATATGGGTATGCCTCGATTCGAACCTGAACAGATCCCGGTCAATGTAAAAGCTGACGTAATACCAATGCTGAATCATCCTGTGATGATAGGGAAACGAAAATTGACTTTATCTCTTTTATCTATGGGTAATCCCCACGCGGTGAACTTTCTATCTATACCAGTAGCCAGTTTCCCGCTAGCCAAGATAGGGCCTAAAGTGGAAAGGCACCCGATGTTTCCACAAAGAACAAACTTTGAAATAGCTAGAGTTTTGGGTAAGGAAAACATAGAAGCCAGGGTCTGGGAGCGGGGTGTCGGGGAAACTCTGGCCTGTGGCAGCGGTGCTTGTGCCATAGGTGTAGCCGCTCAACTAGCCGGCTACGTAGACAAAGAAGTTGACATAATGTTCCCAGGCGGAACTTTAACCGTGTTCTGGGATGGAGCAGGAGAAGTGTTGCTCTCTGGTCCGGTGGAGGAGGTATTCACGGGGGAATGGCGATATAATTAAAATCAAAAATCAAAATGCAAAAATCAAAATTATTTTTTATCTTTAATTTTTTATTTTCTTAAGCCGATGTCATTTGTAATTACCGTTTATGTGCCTGAAGCCATCGTCATGGCATCAGATAGTCGCCAATCAATTACTATCGCGGGTCAAACTCCCGATGGTAAGAAGTTACCACCTGTGGAGACCATAGCCTCTGATTTTACTTACAAAACATTCTTCTTGAAGAAACAAAGAGTAGGTATATCCGCATATGGCAACTCTCTTCTGGGAAAGGTTCAAATGGAAAGTCATATCAAACGCCTTGAGGAGGAAAAATTGGACGATAGCGATGCTGTAGACAAAGTAGCTGATAAACTTATATCGTACTTTAAGGAAAGGTTTCCTGATGCCGACACAGCCTTTCACATCGCTGGCTTTAAGAAAGAAAAGGGAGTGAGCATCCCTTACGTATATGCTTGTCATATTGGGAGAAATGAGCGAAATAGGGTGAACTTCAACCCAGGTAATAACCAAGTAACATATGGTTGCTCCTGGGGAGGGCAAAGCGACATTATTTCCACGATATTAAAACCCTACCAGATATTGGGCCCAGACAATAAGCCTATCCCTGCTCCTCATATTCCAATCATATATGATAGTATGAATGTTCAGGATGCTATTGATTTTACTGTTTATGCTGTGAGGACTACCATCGATACCATAAAATTTCAAGCAAGAGCTAAGAATGTAGGTGGCTCTATTGATGTCTTGTTATTGATGCCGGAAGAGGAAAAATGGATGCAAAGGAAGGAGCTGCATGCTGTCACTTTGGTGTCCTGAACTTAATTCAGGATCAGGGGAAACTGATGCAATTAGCGAAGCGACTTGATAGATTACCTCCATACCTATTTGTTGACATAAACCAAAGAATAGCAGAAAAACGTGCTAAGGGAGAGGACATAATTAGCTTTGCCATTGGCGACCCTGATTTGCCCACTCCAAGTCATATTATCGAGTGCTTGTGCCAAACAGCGCATGATCCTGCCAATCATCGCTATCCGGAAACCAATGGCTTGCCAAAGCTCCGTGAAGCTATTGCTCAGTGGTATGAGAAACGTTTTGGAGTTGTCTTGGATAAGGACAAGGAAGTATTACCACTTATTGGCTCTAAAGAAGGGATTGGACATATGGCTTTATGCTTTATTGGGCCTGGGGACATAGCTTTAGTGCCTGACCCAGGATATCCTGTGTTTTCTATGGGTACTATACTGGCTGGTGGCGAACCTTATTATATACCTCTTAGAGAAGAGAATGACTTTTTGCCCGATTTCGAAAGCATCCCGGAAAAAATGGCTAATCAAGCAAAGCTTATGTGGCTAAATTATCCTAACAATCCCACCGGAGCTACTGCTGATCTTGATTTCTTCGTCCGGGTGGTTGATTTTGCCCGGCGGCATAATTTAGTGATTTGCCATGACGCCGCTTATACTGAAGTTTCTTTTGATGGCTACCGACCACCAAGTTTTTTACAAGTACCTGGGAGTAAGGAGGTGGGCGTGGAATTTCATTCTTTATCTAAAACTTATCATATGACAGGGTGGCGAATAGGCATGGTGGTAGGCAACGCTCAAATAATAGACGCCTTATTCCGTGTTAAATCTAATCTGGATTCAGGCATTCCTCAGGCAATCCAATATGCCGCTATTGATGCTCTGAGTGGTTCACAAGACCACATTGCTGAGCACAATGCTATTTTGCAACGCCGCCGAGATAAATTGCTAAAGGTCCTTAAGGAGATAGGGCTGGAAGCCAAAACACCCAGGGCCAGCTTCTATGTCTGGGCTAAAGTTCCCCAGGGCTATAGGTCTGTGGATTTTACCAGGAAATTGCTGGACGAAGCCGGTATAGCTGTAACTCCAGGTGTTGGCTACGGAAAAGAGGGAGATGGTTACATCAGGTTCTCCTTGACCACTTCCGATGACCGCTTGGAGCAGGGGATAAATCGTCTACTATCCTGGCGTCCCTCGCCAGATAAGGGGGGTGCTCTAGTAGTTGTCTGATTTATCAGCCCTGAATCCAGTTCAGGGCCAATAAATTGGGCAACTACATTTCTTTTGTCCCTCGCCAGATAAGGGACAGGAGGGTAAGATAAAGCAGAAGCTTTTCTCTACAGAAACAAGCGTAGAACGAGCATTCCTGGTAGGGGTAGAGACTAAGTCTGCCGATGACAAATTGTCAATTACGGATTCTTTACAGGAATTATCCTATCTGGTTCAATCGGCTGGCGCCACTGTGGTAGGCATGTTTTTCCAGAAGCTAGACATGCCGTCTCCCACCCATTATATAGGCAAGGGAAAGCTCGCCGAGTTAATCAGTCTCAGGGAGCAGACTTACTACGATACCGTTATTTTTAATGATGAGTTGTCGCCAAGACAACAGAGAAACCTGGAAGAAACGTTGGGAGTTAAGGTCATTGACCGCACAACCCTCATCTTAGATATTTTTGCCAAGAAAGCTCGAACTCGTGAAGGGCAAATTCAAGTTGAGTTAGCTCAGCATCAATACCTTTTGCCGAGACTTGTTGGTCAGTGGAGTCATCTGGAACGACTTGGCGGTGGTATCGGTACCAGAGGTCCAGGGGAATCTCAATTGGAAAGTGATCGACGTCTCATCCACAAGCGCGTCAGTCGTATCGAGAGGGAAATAGAGAATGTGAAGAAACATCGAACTCTTTATAGGAGGCGGCGCAAGGAAGTAGGTATACCCGTTGCCGCTCTTGTGGGTTATACCAATGCTGGCAAGAGCACTTTGTTTAACACTTTAAGCAACGCCGGTGTTATTGTAGAAGATAAACTTTTTTCCACACTGGATCCTGTGACCCGTCGTCTGGCTTTGCCTGATGGACGGCAATTCTTGCTTACTGACACCGTCGGATTTATTCACAAGTTACCACCATCAATTGTATCAGCCTTCCGCGCTACGCTAGAGGAACTTAGTGAAGCTGAATTACTTTTGCATATAGTTGACATAACACACAAAAACGCTGCTAACCAATGTCACACAGTAGAAAAGATACTAGGAGAGTTAGACCTCAAAAACAAACTGAGAATCACAGTGTTTAACAAATTAGATCTAGCTCTGAACAATGAAGCAGAGCTAGAAGCTCTAAATTATCAAAAATCCCCTTCCTCCTTTCCTTATTTTAAAGAACAAATTCCACTACCCGATGAAAGAATAGCTCTTATCTCAGCAAAGAAGGGCTGGGGTATTGATAAACTGTTGGCTAAGATAGCGTGCAATTTACAGTGAGGGGGCAACAAATGGGAAAAGAGATGGCAGAGAGAATTAAGAAGCTTAAAGAAATTAAGGGTGCCGCAATGATGGGAGGGGGAAGGGAGAAAATAGAGAAGATACACCAAAGAGGAAAACTAAGTGCCAGGGAAAGAATAGACCACTTACTTGATCCCGGCAGTTTTGTTGAGTGGAATTTGCTGGCGGGATGTGACAAAGGAGCGCCTGGTGATGCTGTGGTAGCTGGGTATGGAACTGTAGGGGGGAGGGTCGTTTGCATTTACTCTCAGGACCCTACAGTGTTGGGTGGTTCGATAGGTCCTTTGCACGGTTATAAGATGTATCGAACTATAGAAAGAGCACTGGAAATGAGGGTTCCGCTTGTTGGCTTACATGACTCGCCAGGCGCGAGGACAGCTAGACCGGAAGAAGGAGGTGGTGCTTTCGGTGCCTTAGGAGTTCAATCCGAGAAAAGCGGGGTTTCTGTTTTTTTCGCCAATACTGAAGCTTCAGGCGTAATACCTCAAGTTTCTGCTATCCTGGGTTCTTGTGCTGGTATCTCAGTTTATTCTCCCGCTCTAACTGACTTTATCTTTATGGTGGATGGAATCAGTCATATGTTTATTACTGGTCCGCGCATTGTCAAATCCGTTATGGGTGAAGAGGTTACTATGGAGGAGCTGGGTGGTGCCAAGATGCACTCCAGAATTTCTGGCGTCGCCGATTTTATGTTGAATAGTGAGGAAGAGTGCTTCAATATGATTAAGAAATTGCTTTCCTTTCTTCCCTCCAACAATGAAGAAGCACCACCGATAATTGACACCAAGGACGATCCCGATCGCCTTGACGAAGCCTTGGCTGAAATAGTATCTGACGATCCTCACAAGTCTTACGATATGCATCATGTGATTACCCGTCTGGTTGATAATGGGGATTTCCTGGAGATGAAGAAAGAATTTGCTCCTGAGATAATCACAGGTTTTGGCCGCCTGGCTGGTCAGTCGGTGGGTATTGTTGCTAACCAACCCATGGTGCGCGCCGGGAGTTTAACTATCGACAGCTCTGACAAGCAAGCCAGATTTATAAGATTTTGCGATGCTTTTAATATACCTATAGTTATATTGGTAGATACCCCCGCTTATATGCCTGGCTTGGAACAAGAGCATGGTGGAATAATACGTCACGGGGCTAAAGTGCTCTACGCTCTTTGTGAGGCTATTGTGCCTCGAATTGCTGTAGTATTGCGTAAGGCGTATGGAGGAGGGAATTTAGGAATGGGCGTAATGCCCGGCTTTCGCACGGACTTTATTTTCTACTGGCCAATAGTGGAAGCAGGTGTACTGGGGCCTGAGCAATCAAT
>MNYE01000109.1:0-9076 GCA_001873005.1 Dehalococcoidia bacterium CG2_30_46_9 | reverse complement strand
CTAAGGAGATAACAGAGGCGGAAGATCCGGTAAAATATAAAGAGGAAAAAGTGAAGGAATATCGCCAGAAATATGCTAATCCTATATTTGAAGCCTCTGTCAATCCTTATGTGGAAGATGTTATTGAGCCTAAGGATACCAGACGGATGTTGATAAGAGCTCTAAAGCTCCTGCGCAGTAAGAAAGTTAGCCGGCAGCCCAAGCGGCATGGAAACATTCCTTTGTAGGCGTAGTAGCAATAAGAAATGCAAAAAGCAAAAATAAAAATGCAAAATGACAAAGCAAAGCAAAATAAAAGATTAAAATGCAAAATGCAAAAGTTAGAAATTGAATATTTGAATTTTGATTTGTAATTTTGATGTTTGATTTTTGACTTTAGTTGAGTTGTCATTTTGACTTTTGACCTTTGATTTTTAATTTTCTAGAATGTCTTCTCCTCCTATAGCTTGACTACCTTGGCGGTGTGGATGCCGGGGATAGCCAGAATTTCTTGCCTTTGCTTTTCGGGGAGTGATTCATCTAGGGCGAGAATCATCAAAGCTGAGCCACGAGATTTGAGCCGACTTAAATGCATGGAACTAATATTGATGTCAGCTTTGCCAGTTATAGTGCCGATGGCGCCGACAAGCCCTGGTTGGTCAACATGATGGCAGAAAAGGAAATAACCGCCAGTAGGCACAATGTCCATCCAGAATTCATCAACCTGGACAATATGGGTCTCGCTATCTCTGACCGTTCCAGAAACAGTAGTAGTCTTTATATTTGTATTGACCTCCAGAGTAATTAGATTGGAGTAATTTTTCACCGCTGGTTGTTTTTCTTCGCTAACCTTGAGGCCACGTTGCGCCGCTATCAAGTTGACATTGACCAGATTAATCTTTTCTTCGGTCATTGGTTGCAGCAGACCGCTAATAACCGCAGTCTTAATGGGATTACAGTCGTAGTTGGCAACTTCACCACCATATTTAACTTGTATTGAATTTACCTGTCCTTCTGTCAATTGGCTGGCGAGGTTACCGATAGTTGCCGCTGCCTTAACAAAAGGCACCATCTCAGGAGGAATATGTGGAGCATTAACAGCATAGCGGCTAAACTGTCCTTGTAGCACAGTTAAAACCTGTTCTGCCACATCTCTGGCAACATTCATCTGGGCTTCAACTGTGGAAGCACCCAGATGTGGGGTAACAACTATCCTATCTTCTTTAAATAAGGGGCTGTCTGTTAGCGGCTCTCTACTGAAAACGTCAAAGGCAGCACCAGCTATCTTCCCCTCTTGTATTGCTTTGAGTAAAGCCTCCTCATCAATTAATCCACCTCGGGCGCAATTGATGATTCGGGCTGTGGGTTTCATCATGGCTAACTCTGCGGCACCGATGAGTTTCTCCGTCATGGTTGTCAATGGCACATGCAGCGTAATAAAATCAGCTTCCTTTAGAAGTCGATCCAGGGAAACCAAGGTTACCTTGAGACGCTGGGCATAATCTTCGGAGACGAACGGGTCGTAGGCAAGAATGTGCATCTCAAAGGCTTGAACACGTTTTGCCAATTCAGAGCCGACATTGCCTAATCCGATAATGCCAAGAGTTTTGTTTCTGAGTTCGGTGCCGGTAAACTTTTCTCTCTCCCATTTTCCTTTCTTGAGTTCGTTATTTGCCTGGGGTATATTACGCGCCAGAGCAAGCATAAGGGCAAGTGTGTGCTCTGTAGCAGAAATAGTATTACCCGTGGGAGCATTGACTACTACAATACCTTTTCTGGTAGCAACATCAACATCTATATTGTCTATCCCTACCCCGGCTCTGCCGATTACTTTAAGGTTTTCCCCCAGTTCGATGACATCTGCTGATACTTGTGTCTTGCTGCGCACGATTAAAGCATCATAGTCAGCAATTATTTCCTTCAGTTGCTCAGGTTTTAGGTCGGGTTTGATGTCAACCTGAGCATGGCTACATAGGATTTCTAGACCTTCTTTGGGAATATAGTCGGCAACTAATACTTTCATTAGAAAATTAAAAGTCGAACCTTTGAGTTTTGCATTTTTATTTTTGCCCTGAACTTGTTTCAGGGCTAGGATGACATCGCCTTTGGCAAAGCTTGGCTTAATGCCTCCAATACCAGCTTAATATCTTTCTCATATACGAAACCAAGGTGTCCGATACGGAATATTTTGCCTGATAGTTTTTGCTGTCCCCCGGCAATAACTACATCATACTCATCCCTGAGTATTTGAATAAGTTTGGAGGCATTGATTTTATCAGCAGCATTGGCTGCTGTTACAGTATTAGAGGCATGATCTTCCTGGGGAAAAAGAGATAACCCCATTGACTTTATTCCCTCCCTGGCTATCTGAGCTACTCTGGCATGTCGGGCAAATATATTAGTCAGACCCTCGCTTAACATTAAGTCCAGTGTGGCATCTAGAGCATAGCAAACAGAGACAGCCGGTGTCCAAGGGGTTTGCCCCCTCTCGAGGTAATTTTTGGCCTTGCCAAAATCAAAGTAATACCGTGGCATCTTAGCTTCGCTGTAGGCTTGCCAGCCATTTTTGCTTACGCTGACCATAGCTAATCCCGGCGGAACCATCCATCCTTTTTGAGAGGCAGTTACTACCACATCACAGCGCCATAAATCCACTGGCAGGTCAATGGAGCCGAGACTACTTACAGCGTCAACCAGAAGGAGTTTGTCGAGCTCTTTGACCACAGCGCTTATTTCTCTAATGTTATTAGTTAGCCCGGTAGAGGATTCATTATGGGTTGCTAACACCGCCTTAATGCCTTTATCTGCCTTTAATGCTTTTGCCACTGCCTCGGGGTCAACAGGCTTTCCCCATTCGATGGCAAGACGGCTTACCTTGGCGCCATATTGTTCAGCAATTTCGGCAAAGCGGTCACCAAAGAAACCGTTAGAGATAGATAAGACCTTGTCGCCCGGTGACAAAGTATTCACAATAGCTGCTTCTAAGCCACCGGTTCCTGAGCATGTGAGTAGAAATACGTCCTCCGTGGTCTGGAATACCTGTTTTAATCTTGCTGTTATCAAATTCAGCAATTTGCCAAATTCCTTGCCCCGATGATTTATCATCTGTTTGGAAAGAGCTCGAAGCGCCTCTGGTGGGCAGGGTGTTGGTCCGGGAATGCGTAATTGCATCTCTAGTGCCTCCTTCACAATTGAATTTATTCACCTTACTGCTATCCTGACAAAATTGCGTTTTCCTATCCGCAGGATGCTGCCGTGGCGAGCATTAATGATGCTGTCGTTTATTTTATCACCATTCAACTCAATCGCCTTTTGGCTAAGCAGGCGCTTTAATTCGCCCTTACTCCTAACTATTCCCTCTTTAATTAATGTTGGGGCGATGTCAATCTCATAGAGTGCATCTCCAATATATCTGGATGGAAAGAGATGTTCAGCTATTTCCTGCGGAGTTTCCTTTTTCTGGAATACTTTACTAAAATATTGTTCTGCCTCACTGGCAGACTCTTCGTCATTAAATTGTTTTACAATTTCATGAGCCAACCTTTTCTTAATACTCATCGGATTGATTGAGCCATTATTCATTTGTTCTTTAATCTCGGCAATTTCTTTATCTGGGGCATCGGTTACTAATTCAAAGTAGTCAATGATAAGAGAATCAGGAATGGACATCACCTTACCGTAAACTTCCTGAGGAGGTTCCTTAATGCCTATATAGTTGCCCAGGCTCTTACTCATTTTTTGATTGCCATCAGTACCAATAAGGAGAGGGACAAGAAAGACTTGCTGAGGTGGTTGACCCATAATCTTTTGTAGTTCTCTACCCAGGAGACAATTGAATTTCTGGTCAATGCCACCAAATTCTACATCAGCTTGAATTACTACTGAATCATAAGCTTGAAGTAAAGGATAGAGCATTTCAGCCAGGGAAATAGGGTTGCCTGAGCTATATCTCTTATTAAAATCCTCTCTTGCCAGAAGTTGGGCTACCGTAAATTTACTACTGAGTCTAATTATTTCATCCAGGGTAAATTTGTTGTACCACTCACTTTGCCATCTTATCTCTGTTCTATCTTTATCTACCACCTTAAAGAACTGTTCCAGATATGTTTGGGCGTTATTTTGTATTTGATCCTGAGACAGTATAGGGCGAGTAGTTGATTGACCGCTTGGGTCACCAATTCTCGCCGTCCAGTCGCCGACTATAAGAGTGACCTTATGCCCTAGCTCTTGAAATTGGCGTAACTTCCTCAAACCAACTACGTGTCCTAAGTGTATATCAGGGGCACTGGGGTCGAATCCTTGCTTCAGATTCAGAATTCTTCCTGACTCCAATAGCTTCATCAACTCTGCCTCATTGATGATTTCAGCTATGCCTCGCTTTAAGATAGAATTAAATTTAGAGTCGGTCATTAGAAAATTAAAAGTCAAACATCAAAAGTCAAAATTACAATTCAACATGCAAATTTTTTAACTTTTGCTTTGTCATTTTGCATTTTTATTTTTGATTTTCTAGGACAACAGGGCCTCCTTTATCTCCTGAATATCTTTATTAATTTGTGCCTTTAGTTCTTCAGCAGAGGCAAAATTTTGCTCGTCTCTCAATTTTTGTATAAATTCTACTTTAATCTTTTTACCATATAGGTTACCTTCGTAATTCAATAGATGGGTTTCTACTGTCCTTTTCCCTGAACTTGATTCAGGGTTGCCAAAAGTAGGACGAGTGCCGATATTGGTCGCTGAAGCAAATCCTTGCTCAGCTATATAGGCAATGGTGGCATAAACGCCATTGTCAGGAAGTGCTTGCTGTGGCGGTATGTCAAGATTAGCGGTGGGAAATCCTAGAATGCGCCCACGTTTATCCGCGGCGATAACATTGCCTACAAGATAGAAATAGCGCCCCAGCAACTTTTCCACTTTTATCATATCACCTTGAGCTAGTGCCTGGCGTATAAGAGTGCTGCTTACAATCTCACCATCAGTAGTAAAGGGAGCTATGGCTTCTACGTTAAACTCCATTTCTTGGGCAAGTCGCCGCAGCAGGTTAATATTACCCTCACGCCCTCTACCTAAAGCAAAATCTGGTCCCACCACAAGGCTATGCATTTTAAGGTGCTTTTTGAGCAAGGAGACAAACTCACGCGCACTTAACTGAGCCACCTCTGGGGTGAAAGATATCACAATAACCAAATCTATACCTGTTTCCTGAAGAAGCTTAACCTTTTCTTCCACCTCATTTAGCCAGGGTAAATCTTTACCCGATTGTAGTGCTGACTGAGGATGGCGATCGAAGGTAACCACTCCGCTAAGCAAATTTTTTTCCCGTGCTCGCTGCTTTACATTTTCCAACAGGTAGCGATGTCCCATGTGCACGCCGTCGAAGACACCAATGGTGATAATGGTATCCTTTGGCGGAGCTAAATTAGCCAGCTCTTCTTTCAATCCCATTTTCCTGTCATTGCGACCCTGAAACAAGTTCAGGGGAAGCAATCTATTCCGTCCTACCTTGAGATTGCTTCGTCGCTAACGCTCCTCGCAATGACAACTTTCTATCCACCGCCCGAACTACTGGTGCTAACTGGGACATAAGTCGTCGAAAATTGTCGAAGGTAAGTGACTGGGGACCGTCTTTAAGTGCCGTGTCAGGATTGGGATGGACTTCTATCATTAATCCATCGGCTCCAGCGGCTACCGCGGCTAATGCCATGGGGGATACTAAATACCATTTACCTGTGCCGTGGCTGGGGTCAGCAACAATAGGCAGATGACTTAATTTCTTAATAATAGGGATAGCGCTAAGATCCATGGTATTGCGAGTAGCAGTTTCAAAGGTTCTGATGCCGCGCTCACAGAGGATAAGTTGCTCGTTGCCCTGGTTTAGGATATATTCTGCGGCTAGTAGCCATTCCTGAATGGTTGCTGATAGCCCACGTTTGAGCATCACAGGCTTTTTTAGCTTTCCCACTTCGTCAAGCAAGGCGAAGTTCTGCATATTTCTTGCCCCAACCTGGAGTATATCAGCGTAACTGGCTACTAATTCAACATCTCCGGGCGCCATTACCTCGGTAACAACTGGCATTCCCGTTTCTTCTCGGGCTTTAGCCAATATCTTAAGTCCCTCCAAGCCTAATCCGCGAAAGTGGTAGGGTGAGGTGCTGGGCTTAAAGGCACCGCCGCGCAGTATATTGGCGCCTGCTGATTTAACCTCCCAAGCTGTAGCCATGAGCTGTTCTTCATTTTCTACCGCACAAGGTCCTGCCATGATAACTATATCATTGCCGCCAATGGTGAGGTCATTCAGTTTTACTATTGTCCTTTCCGGGTGGAACTCTCGGCTAGCAAGTTTATAAGGCTTACTGACAGGGATAACTTCCTCCACTCCTGGGAGCAACTGCAGCATGTCCTGAAGTTCAGAGAAAGTTCGCCCTAGTATACCGATAACAGTACGCTCGACACCTTGTGATAGATGTGCTTTTAATCCTGCTTCCTCGATGCGTTTAACAACTCCACCTATTTCCCCCTGGCTGGAACCAATTTTCATCACTACAATCATTTCTTACCTCCGGATACGGTTGCTTTGTTCGTTAGCAAATTCTTAGCTTCACCCAGGTAAATATGGGCAATTTTCTCAGGTTTTTTCTCAGTATTCACTAGCATCAAAATTCTTACACAACGAGGCAAACTGTTAGGGACGTTCATTTCGTGTCCGCAAAGTAAAGCCAGTTGTTGTGTCCATCCCAGTTCTCGTGTTGCTGCTGCCGGAAATTCAGCATTTAAGTCTGGGCTAGTGGTAAAGAAAATAGCCGCTATCTCTTCAATTTCAATCCCATTAGCCCGCACCATCTTGTCGAGCAACTCCTTGGTTGCCGCTATGATGCTTTCTTTATCATTTGTCGGAGCTGTAATAGCTCCCCTGATGCCACAGCACCACATTTGATAATTTCCCCCAATCTTAAGCTAATAGCCTATATTATTTTATATTCTTCGTCAAGAAAAATGATTTGAGCGCGCTTAGCTGTTACCCTGAGCGAAGGGAAAGTTCTTAGAATTCTTCGCTTCAATTAGAATAATAAGCTGGGTTGCTGATCGCTGGTTTTGGTAGTCGACTAAATTGGGATAAAATAAGTGAAGACTAATAGCCTGATGAGACTGTGATATGGAGAGGGAAAAGTTTGAGACTCTGGTAGTGCGAGCTATTGAGAATTTGCCTCCTGAGTTTCGCAGTAAACTGGAGAATGTTGATGTCGTTGTAGATGATTGGCCAACGCCAGGACAGCTCAAAAAACTGAAACTCAGGCATCCCAGCCAACTATTGGGTCTTTATGAAGGTGTGCCCCAAATCAAACGAGACAGAGGGTATGGAATGGTTTTACCTGATAAAATAAGCATCTTCCAGAAGCCTGTAGAAGCACAGTGTCGCTCTGACGGGGAAGTTGAGGTAAAAATAGCTGAAGTAGTGCGGCATGAAATAGCTCACCACTTTGGCACTGATGAGAAAACTTTGCGCAAGATAGAAGGTGAGAAGTGAGGAGAGAGCCAGCACAGTAAAACCATGCCATGCCGGCAATCATGCTGGCTATCGTTAAGAAAGGTCAAATTGCGAGCGTGAAGAAGGAGTAAATAAATGGCAGAATGGGAAGAAAAGCTTCCACCACTAATCAGGGAGAAACTGGCTAGGATTGGTAAGGTAACTCCGGAAGAAAAAGAAAGGATGAAAGGCTCGGAGCAGTTAGATTCTATACTGTCAGAATTTTATAAGGGCCAGCTTGACTCCGAGGGTTTATGGAAAAGACTGAAAGAATATAAAGAGCAAGGCAAAGAATCACTATTGAAAGAAGCTCAAATGAAGCTGGTAGATTCTATCAGCCGGGGAAATGCCGTTGCGGACTTTCAAAAGTGCAAAGGCGGCATTTTAGCCATAGAGACTCTCAAGGAAGACCAGAATACTTCAGTGCTTGAGCTAAGCTTGAATTCGCTTGAGGTTTTGCAAAGAAGATATAGGGAGGAAATGCAGCGGGCTCATAACGCCCTAAAAGCAAAAGTAGAAAGGAATCCTCAATTAAGAATGGAGCAAGTTAAGCAAGGTCAGACCACGGTGATTATACAGTTGAATGTAGAGGAAGCTGTGAAGCGTAATCCTGAGTGGCAAGATTTCCTTTCTCGGCATGAAAAAAGATATGGACAGGAATTCGCCAAAGCCATTGAGAGACTAAAGACGGAGGTGAAATAGGGGCATCATTACTCAAAGTCCCCGCAGCTTATACTTAATTCACGCCAGCGTAGCTTGCGGGCAGAGCAGCGGTTTGACAGTCCCTTGCGTTAAGCAAAAGTTAGCGTGGCATAAGTGTTCTATTTGAGGCTGGTTGAAGGTATAATTTAGCAAAGAACCTGGCTATTTGCTAAGGAGGGAGTGAGAAAATAGAGAAACACTTGGAAGACCTCGAGAAGGCTTTCAGAGGTTTGGATGCACGGGAACGGGGGCTAATGATAGCTGCTAGAATTGGGTTAATTAGACCTCCTGCACGTTTGTCTAATCGTTTCAAGATTTATGAGCAAACAATCAATGAGTTCTACCAAATGCTGTCAGAAAAAGGTCTGTTGCCTGTTGATGACATACTAGAAGCGGAAAGGATACTGCTAAAACAAACATGGTGGGGTGACTTCGTCGAAGATTGGAAAGAAAAATGGTCTATCCGTGACGAAAATGACATTGGCACATTTGGCTATCGCTATAAAAAGCTTCAGTCATATGTTTATGAGTTCGGATATTATTACCAAACACCGGCTGATTACAAGAATACCGGGCCATTGGAGCTACCAACGAGGGAAGGGCGTATTGGACCAAGGAGAGTCGTTTCTTGGCGAGTAGACGTTAAATCCAACAGCGTTTCACCCGTAATACTACCCATTTCAGAGCGGCTTGAAAAGGGGTTAGTCCTGGCTTCAAGGCACGAGAATGAAGAGGCAATTGTCGAGTTTAATGAATATATCAAAACGAAGCCAAGTGACTTCACGGCATATATAGTTAGAGGGGATTCATATGAGGATACGCAGCAATTTGAGAAGGCTATAGACGATTACTCCAAGTCAATTCGATTAG